>QJWD01000022.1 GCA_003235465.1 Nitrospirota bacterium
TCGGATTGATGTTACCCGATGCCGTGCCATGTGAAAAGCCCTGCCTCGGTTCGGCATGAAAAAAAAGCTTTGGATATACCGTAAATTGTTGTAAATTCATGACATATTTCATTCATGCCGCCGCAGAAACCGGCTCCGGCGAAAGACTGGGCATTGGCCTTTGCCCTTTCGCCTACGGCTGTTCACCCCTTATCGGAAGGCCGATAGGGGAAACGGTAATTCGCTCAGTGCCATTTATGGTTCGTAAATTCACCGCACTCGCCAAGGCTTTCGCCGCGCTCAGTTTCCTCTTGGGCGCTGCCGGCCTGTTGCTTCCCGCCGGGCCCGCCTGGGCGGCGGTTCCTTACAGCGTCGAGTTCAGCGAGACTCCCGACCTGAAAGCGGCGGTGGTGGATACGATGAAGGCTTCGTCCAACCTGTTCCAGCTCAAGGACAAGCCGCCGTCGAGCCCCGCCGGCCTTCTCCGCCGCGCGCTCAGCGACCGCGAGCGGCTCATGGACGTGCTCAAATCCCACGGCTATTTCCAGGGCAAGGTGGACGTAAACGTAGACGGCGTGCCGCTCGACAAAGTGGAAGCGGAGGCGCTGCGCGAAAAGGAATCGGTGAAGGTGGTCCTCGCCGCCGTTCCGGGGCGCCTGTACACCATCGGCGCGGTGAGCCTGAACGGGCTTGACTCCACCCGCGCGGCGGGCATGGCCTTCCCCCTGGAGGCGGGCGCGCCTGCCACCGGCGCCGCCATCGTCGAGGCCGAGAGCGACCTGATAGCGAAGCTCAGCCTCGAGGGCTACCCCTACGCCGAGATGCAGGCGCGCACCCTTCGCCTCGATCACGAGCAAGGCCGCCTGAACGTCCTGGAAACCGTCGACCCCGGCCCCTGGGTGACGCTCGGCTACATGGAAGCCAACGGCAACGAGTTCATCGAATCCGATTTCATCGCCCTGCATCAGACGTGGGTTCCCGGCGACGCCTACAACCCGAGGACGCTGGAGCGGCTGCGCAAGGAGCTGTCGCAGCTCGAGGTGTTTTCCTCGGTCAAGGTGCGAATCGAGGAGAAGCCCGACGAGGAGGTCGCCGACGGCGAGGCCATGGATGTGCTCGTCGACGTGGAGGAGAAAAAGCAGCGCTTCATCGGCTTCGGCACCGACTACTCCACCACCGAGGGCGTCGGCGTCAACGCGTTCTGGGGCCATCGCAACCTGTTCGGCCGGGCCGAGCGCCTGAAAGTCTCGGCGCGCGTCGGCCGGTTGATCGAGAACGACCTCGACAACCTCGACACCAGCCTCAAGGCCAACCTGCGCAAGCCGCACTTTCTGATGAAAGACCTTTCTCTCCTGGTGGAGGGCGGTTTGATCGAAGAACATCCGGAAGCGTTCGACCGCAAGGCAGTGACCACCGGGCTCGGGCTGGAGCGCAAGATGAGCCGGACGCTGGCGCTGGGCGCGGGCGTCAGCTCGGAATATTCGGACATCACCGACAACAACGGCGACCGCGAAGAGTTCTTTCTCGTCGGCTTTCCGGTCAACCTGCGGCACGACACCACCGACAACCTGCTCGACCCGCATCGCGGCCTGCGCAACGAGATCAACGTCACGCCTTACATGCCGCTCATCGGCGAAAGCGATATGTTCACGGCGGCGAAATGGGTGAGCCGGGCGTACTACGACGTGCTGGATGACGGCGCGTTCGTCCTCGCGGGACGGGTGGCCCTGGGCAGCCTGTTTGGCGAAGAAACGGAGAGAATCCCATCCAACAAGCGCTTCTTCGCCGGCGGCGGCGGCTCGGTGCGCGGTTACGCGTTTCAGAACGTCGGCCCGCAGGATGCAAACGGCGACCCCATCGGCGGGCGCAGCCTGGTTGAGCTTGGCCTTGAGCTCAGGCTGCGCTACAAGGACTTCGGCATCGTGCCTTTTATCGACGCTGGCAACGTGTTCGATTCCACCCTGCCCCGGTTCGACGAGGACTACCAGTGGGGCGCGGGGCTGGGCCTTCGCTATTACACCGGCTTCGGGCCCATTCGCGCCGATTTCGCCGTGCCGCTCAACCGGCGTTCGGGCGACGACAAATTCGCCTTCTACATCAGCATCGGCCAATCCTTTTAATCCACGCGGGCGATGAAAAAGCGGCTCAAACAATTCATCCTTATTCTGTTGATCGTGCTCGCGGTGCTGGCGGGCTCGACCGGCCTTGCGTTCCTGTACGCAAACAGCGACGCGGGCCGCGCCCGGATCGCCCGGCTGCTCGAGGACAATTTGAGCGGCGGCGGCGCCCGCGTTGAGATACAGGCGGTGGAGGGCAGCCTACCGTCGTGGATCGAACTCGTCGGCATTCGCGTGGCCGATAGCCGTGGCGTTTGGCTTTTAGTCGACCGCGCGCGGCTCAAGTGGCGCCCCCTCAGGCTGTTCGACTCTCTGGTGGCCATCGAGGAACTGTCGGCGGACACGGTGAATGTGGCGCGAAAGCCGGAAGCAAGCGACGAACCGGGCAAGCGCCCGGCCCCGGGTGGCGCGGGCGGCCCGCCGCCGGTGCCGTTCGCCGTATCCGTCGATCGCTTTGGCGCAACGCGCGTGCACCTCGGCGAAAGCCTGCTCGGCAGCGAGGCGGTGTTTTCCGTCGATGGCACAGCCACGCTCAAAAAGTTGGGCGAACAGCTCGACCTCAGGCTGGACGTCAGGCGCATCGATGACACACCCGGTTCACTAAACGCCCTCGCCGCCTACCATCCGGCAAGCCGCGTTCTCACCCTGGATATTCGGGCGCACGAGCCGCCCGGCGGCCTCGCCGTTAGAACGGCGGGCGTGCCCGGCCATCCGGAGCTTTCCCTTTCGCTCGCCGGCCGTGGGCCGATCGAGGACTGGGCGGCAAAATTAAAACTCCACGCCGGCGACGACCTCGACGTGGCGGGAGAAATGAAAATCCGGGAAAGCGCGCCGGGCCGCTTCACCCTGGACGGCGCGTTTGTGAACAACGTCCAGGCGCTTCTCGCGGATGAGCTCAAACCTCTCGCGGGCCGCGCCGCCAGGCTCGAATTTCTTTTGAGCGGCGGCTCGGGCGAGCCCATTGTGATCGAGCGGTTCAACCTCGCGGCCCCCGGCGGGGAAGCGCGGCTCGGCGGCCAGATCGCGCCGGACATGGAAACCCTCGACCTCACCTTCAATGCCATGGCGGGGCCGGCGGATCTTTTCTCCCCCTGGCTTGCGGGTGCAAGCTGGAAGACGCTGAGCGCCAAGGGGGCGCTTGTAGGCAACACCGACCGCCCTGAGACCACGGTGAACCTCTTGGTTGAAAATTTCGCCGGTTTCGACCACCGGTTCGGACGCGCCGACATCAACCTCTCCGCCGCGCCCGAGAGCAGGAAAGACCCCGCCGGGGCGATGCGCGTTTCGGCAAGCGGGGCGCTGATGAATTTGTCCGGCGCCGATCCCGAGATCGCCCGTTTCGCCGGCGAGCGGGTGGACCTCGCGCTCAAGGGCCGCGTGCTTGCGCGCGAGAAGCGCATCGACATCCAGTCCGCCACCGTTCGGGCGGCGCTCGGCGAGCTTGCTTTCCTGGACACCGAGGCGCGGCACTGGGGCAAAGCACTCGACCTCAAGGCGCGAATCATCGTGCCCAACCTTGGACCCCTTTCCAGCCTGGCGGGGCAGCCGCTCGCAGGCGGCCTGAGCGCAGAACTCGAGGGACAGGTTGTAAAGTTCGGCGAGAGCGGCGAGGGAAAGGCCGTGATCGTCACCGACGGTCTTAAAACCGGCATCGCCACCGCCGACGCGCTTCTTAGCGCCACCACCCGGCTTTCGCTTGCCGGCGGCATCGACGCCAGGCACAAGATGAAGGTCGACAAGTTTCTGCTCGAAGCGCCGGGGCTTCAAGCCTCGGCCCGGGGCGCACTTGAGCCGGACGAGTCGATCAGCGGCGAGTGGTCGGTTACGCTTAAGGAAATCGCCACGGTGGCGAAAGCGCTGGCGGTGCCGCTCAAGGGAGACATCGAGGCGAAGGGAGGCGTCTTGGGCTCCCTCGCCGCGCCCCGCGTGAGCGCGCGGGCGGCGTCTCAAGCGCTGTCGTTTCAGGACATCGACATCACCGGCCTGCATGCGGATTTCAATATCGCCGACGCGATCAAACTGACCGAGGCCGAGGGCCGAATCGAGGCCGCGCGCGTTGCAACCCCGGACGCGGCGCTCTCCGCCGTCAAGCTCGACCTCGCGGCCGGAAATTTAACCGGCAACCCGAGCGGGCGCGTGGCGGCGGATGTGACACTCAACGAATGGCCCGTTCTGGCTTCGACGAATTTCAAGATGAACGACGGCAACCGCCTGGCTCTCGACCGCCTGGACGTGGTGGCGCTCGGCGCGCACGTCGCCGGAGCCCTGGATGTAGCGCTGGACAACAACACGGCAAGCGGCACGCTGAACGGCGAGATCATCGATACCGCTCTCCTCTCCCGCCTGATCGATCAAAACCTCGACGGGACGTTCCGGTTCAAGGTGGTTCTCGCGAACCCGAACCGGCAGGATGTCACCCTGAGAGCCCAGGCGAAGGACATCCGGCTCGACCGGGGCGAGACGCTTGCCGTCGCCTCCGCCCGCCTGAACGCCCTGGTGACGGATGCCATGAACAAGCCGGGCATCGAGGCGGCGCTCGAAGCGGGCGGCCTGGCCGCACCCGGCGCGGAGGTTAGCACGCTTGCACTTTCGGCAACCGGGAGCGCGGAGAAGCTCGCCTACACCCTCAAAGCCGAGGGGCGGGTTCAGCAAATACAAAAGGCCGTGTTCATCGAATCCACCGGCGAGGCTACGGCCCTTGAGGACGTAAAGCGCCTGCTCGTTCGCACGCTGTCCGGCAAGCTGGGGGAGACGCCGTTCAAGCTGACCCGCCCGGCGACGCTTGCCACAAGCGGCCGGGAAAACACGATCAAGGACTTCGAACTGCTTCTCGATAAAGACAGCCGCCTGAGCGCGGACGCCACGCTGGCCGGGGAAACCCTGTCGGCACGAGCGCGCGTTCAAAAACTGCCGCTTTCCCTGCTGCGTCTCATCGGCCAGGAACCGCCGGTCTCGGGCCTGCTGGAAGGCGCGCTGGATGTCGCGGGGACGCGGGCGGCTCCCGACGCCAAGCTCAATCTCACGCTGGCGAACATCGATTTCGGCAAGGAGGCCGCCGTCCTTGGCGCGGGCGAAGCCACGCTCAGGGGCCGGCTTAAGAACAAGGACGCGGCGTTCACCGGCCGCTTCGAGCAAGCCGGCGTGGGCTATGTGGACTTCGAGGCGAGCCTGCCTGTCGACCTGACGCTGGCAGCGCCGGTCTCCGATGCGACGCCGCTCGACGGCGAGGCAAAGGGAATCATCGATCTCGATTTTTTAAACCAAAAGGTGCTGAGCGATGTGCACAACCTGAAGGGCAAGTTCGACCTCGATGCGAAGCTGGGCGGCACGCTGAAGGCGGCGCGCGTGACCGGCAGCGCCACCCTTTCCGGGGGCTCCTATGAGAACCTGAACTACGGCACCCTGCTCGACCTCATCGAGCTTCGCATCGAAGCGGACGACGAGCACATCCACCTTCCCCTGTTCAAGGCCGCCACACCCGAGGGCGGCAGCCTCACAGGCAGCGGCGATTTGAAATTCACAAGCGGCGACATGCTGGCCGACTTTCACTTTTCATCGAAGAAGGCGCGGCTGGTGGCCATCGATTCCCTGACCGGCTCCGTCAGCAGCGATCTCGCCTTCACCGGTTCGATGAAGAGCCCGTGGCTCAAGGGATCGATCCTGGTGGACAAGGTGGAGGCGTTCATTCCGGAAAACCTGCCGCCAAGCGTGGTGCTGCTCGATGTGACCGAAGAGAAAAAAGCGCAGAAAGCCGATGCCTCAAAGAAGGAAGAGGAATCGCCCGCGAGCGGCGAGCCGCCCACCCTGGTGAACCTGGATCTCGACATCGATGTGCCGGGACGGGTGTACGTGCGCGGCCGCGGCCTCGATACCGAGCTGGAAGGCAAATTCAGAGTGACCGGCACGCACGCGGCACCCAACATCGACGGCAACCTGAAGATGCGGCACGGGACGTTGAACGTGCTCAACCGGCAATTCAAATTCAGCCGCGGCCAGGTGGCCTTCGACGGCGTGCCTAAACAGGAGCCGACGCTCAACTTCAAGGCCGACGCCAAACCCGTTCCCGACGCCAAGATGGCCGTCATGGTGACCGGCCCGGCCTCCAAACCGGCGATCTCGCTCTGGTCGGAACCGGTGATGCCGCAGGACGAAATTCTCTCGCGCATCCTGTTCGGCAAGAGCGCCGGCGCGATCTCGGCCATCGAGGCGGTGGAGCTTGCCGCCTCGCTCGCCACGCTCTCCGGCGCCTCGTCCGGCCCCGGGGTGATGGACAAGGTGCGGCGCTCCCTCGGCCTCGACACACTCAAGTTCAGCGGCGGCGAGGAGGGCGCGGGGCCGGGCGTCGAGGCGGGGCGCTATATAGCCGAGGGCGTCTACCTCGGCGTCGAGCAGGGGCTCGACTCG
Organism: Nitrospirota bacterium; assembly: GCA_003235465.1. Next base: position 6,501 of record QJWD01000022.1, read on the forward strand.
GAGGCGAGCCGCGCCACCATCGAAGTCGAAGTCACGCCCAACATCACTTTGGAAAGCGACATCGGCGCCGACTCGCAGTCGCGCGTCGGCATCAATATGGAGTGGGATTACTGAAGAGAGCCGGAGGCGCGGGCCCACGCCCTCCCGCGGGATTTCAAGGACGGCGTTTCACGCCCGGCCCTTCAGCATGCCGTGCCAGTAGAGGACGGGCAGCAGGTAGCGCTTTAGCAGGTACATGCTCCGCCGCTCCTTACTCTGGTCGAAGGGAAACGTTTCCACCGGGCGGCCCTCGTAATCGAACTCGGCGAGCACCAGCCGGCCGTAACCCGTCACCAGCGGGCAGGAGGTGTAACCGTCGTACGCGGCTCGAAGCGCCTCCCCCGCCCTCAGCGAGAGCAGGTTTGTTACGAGCACCGGCGCCTGCTTTCTCACCGCGGCGCCGGTTTTGGCGGTGGGCAGGCTGCTCGCATCGCCCAGGGAAAAAATGTTTGCGTATCTTGTATGCTGCAGGGTGGCCGGGTCGACATCCACCCAGCCCTCGGCGTTCGCAAGCGGGCTCTGCTTGATAACATCCGGCGCGCTCTGCGGCGGCGTGACGTGGAGCAGATCGTAGGGCAGCGGTTCCATCTCTCCGCTGTCCAGGTTCCTGAACAGCGCGATCTTGTTCGCCGCGTCGATTTCGACCAGGTCGCGGCGAAAGCGGGTCTTGATGTTGCGCTCCTCGACCAGACGGTTGAGGGTTTTGGCGTAATGGGGCACGCCGAAGATGCCCGGCCTGGCGGAAACGAACCATACGTCGGCATCCCCTCTACGGCCCGTCAGCCTGAGATAGTGATCGGCCAGCCACATGATCTTCTGCGGCGCGCCGCCGCATTTGGTCTCGGTGTTGGGGAAGGTGAAGATCGCGTTGCCCCGCCTTAGCCCACGCAGGAACTCCCAGGTCGTGTCCACAACCTCGTAGGCGAAATTGCTGCATACGCCGTTCTTGCCGATGCTTTCCCTAAGACCTTTCACCCGCTCCCAGTCAATCTGAATGCCCATCGCGACGACCAGGTAGTCGTAACCGATGCGCCGCCCCTGGCGGGTGGAGACGGCGTTTTCCTCGGGATGAAACGCCGACACAGCATCGCGAATCCACTCTGCGCCACGCGGAATGACCGATTGCTCGGGGCGCGCGGTTTCCTCCTTTTTGACTTCACCCGCCCCCACCAGCGTCCACAGCGGCTGGTAATAATGTTTGTCCGACGGTTCGACGATGGCAAGCGAGGCCTTACCGCATTTTCTGAGGATGCGGCTCGCCACGGTGATGCCCGCCGTGCCGCCGCCCACAATCACGAATTCATAATGAGGCTGTTCGCCCACGATCCCCTCCCTGCCCGCCACATCCAATTAGGGTCGATATAAATATAATCCCCGGCGCATGGCCATGCCACCCCGCCGGCGCTTGAGGTTGGTAGGGATGGCGGAAAGTGAAAGAGGCTGCATCGGCTCCTC
>QJWD01000093.1 GCA_003235465.1 Nitrospirota bacterium
ACTTCTTCAACAAGAAGATCGCCGGCAAGAGCGTCGATTTCGATATCACCCTGAAGGGCCTGCAGGAGCGAGTGCCCCCCGCCCTCGACGACGCCTTCGCCAAATCCATCGACGACGGCAAGAAGTACGAGAGCGTGAGCGACATGCGCGCCAAAATCCGCTCTGAAATCGAGGATTACGAAAAAGAACAGGCGGCGAAAGCGGCGGGCAAGGAGCTGACGGAAAAGCTGGTGGACCAGAACCCGATCCACATCCCCGAGGGCCTGGTGAAAGAGCAGGTCCGCTTCATGGTCGACGAGGCGAGGAAAAAGGCCGGCCACGATCACGACCACGATCACGACCACGATCACGATCATGAGGTGTCCGCCGCCGACGAGGAAACCCACCGGCCCAAGGCGGTGCGCCTCCTGCAGCAGGAGCTGGTGATCGACAAACTGGCCACCGAACTGGATATCGAAATCACCCCGGCGGATTTCGACGCCGAGGTTTCCCGCATCGTTCAAATGGTGGGTGGCGGCGACCCCGCCCAACTGAAGAAGGAATGGGCGAAATCCGGCGCCCTCGACCGCCTGCACCAGAAAATGAAGCGCGAAAGGACCCTGGAGAGGGTGATGCGGGAGGTCAAAACCCGGGAAGAAATGGTTGACAGAAAAGAGAATATTGCTGATAATTGAGAATAGTCGGCGTGTTGGTATATCTATTTATAAATAAATGGGTTAACCGGCCATCGCCGCTTCCTGCCGGTTCTTCCCCGCGCGGGGTTGATCTCATCCATTTCCCCTTCAAAAAGAGAGACGCATGAAAGAAATCACAAATCAGCTGGTCCCCATCGTGGTGGAGCAAACCAGCCGTGGCGAGCGTTCCTACGACATTTATTCCCGGCTGCTCAAGGATCGGATCATCTTCCTCGGCACCGCCATCGACGACCACGTCGCCAACCTGGCCATCGCCCAGCTCCTGTTTCTTGAATCCGACGAGCCGGAGCAGGACATTTACCTGTACATCAACAGCCCCGGCGGGCACGTGAGCGCCGGCCTCGGCATTTATGACACGATGCAATACATCAAGCCCGACGTGCAGACCATCTGCATGGGCCAGGCGGCAAGCATGGGCGCGCTCCTGCTCGCGGCCGGGGCCAAGGGCAAGCGTTTCGCGCTGCCCCACTCGCGCATCATGATCCACCAGCCGAGCGGCGGCTTTCAGGGCCAGCACTCCGATATCGAGATCCAGGCGAAGGAGATCGCCAAGGTGCGCGACGTCCTGGACGGCATCCTCGCCAGCCACACCGGCCAGAAGAAGGAAGCGGTGAACAAGGACACCGAGCGCGACCACTTCATGACCGGCGAAGAGGCGAAGGCTTACGGGTTGATCGACAACGTCATCATCCACCGCGAGGAAACCGCGAAGATAGCCAAGAAAAAGGAAGACAAGTGATCGGCGGGCGAGTCCCGCTTTCCCCTTAGGAGAAACCATGGCCAAGAAAAATTCCGCCACAGGCAATTACCGATGCTCCTTCTGCGGCAAGAGCCAGGAGGAGGTCAAGAAGCTGATCGCGGGCCCCACCGTGTACATCTGCGACGAGTGCATCGAGCTTTGCAACGAGATCATGGTGGAGGAATGGGCGCAGGAAAAAAGCGAGGACTTCAAGCACCTCCTGAAGCCCAAGGACATCTACAATCACCTCGATCAGTACATCGTCGATCAGGAGTTGTGCAAGCGCATCCTGTCTGTGGCGGTGCACAATCATTTCAAGCGCGTCGACTCGAGTGTCGACATGGGCGACGTGGAACTGCAGAAAAGCAACGTGCTGCTCGTCGGCCCGACGGGGTCGGGCAAGACCCTGATGGCGCAGACCCTGGCGCGCGTGCTGGACGTGCCCTTCACCATCGTCGACGCGACGACGCTGACCGAGGCCGGTTACGTCGGCGAGGACGTCGAGAACATCATCCTCAAGCTGTTGCAGGCCGCCGATTACGATGTGGAAAAGGCCGAGCGCGGCATCATCTACATCGACGAGGTGGACAAGATCTCGCGCAAGTCCGAGAACCCCTCCATCACCCGCGACGTGTCGGGCGAGGGGGTGCAGCAGGCTCTGCTCAAGATCATCGAGGGAACGACGGCAAGCGTCCCCCCGCAGGGTGGCCGCAAGCACCCGCACCAGGAATTTTTGCAGGTGGACACGACCAACATCCTGTTCATCTGCGGCGGCGCGTTCGTCGGGCTCGGCGGCATCATCAGGAACCGCATCGGCAAGAAGTCGATGGGCTTCGGCCAGGAGGTGGTATCCAAAAGGGACATCGACGAGGAATCCATCCTCGAACAGGTGCAGCCCGAGGACCTGCTCAAATACGGCCTGATACCCGAATTCGTCGGCCGCTTTTCGGTGGTCGCTCCCCTCAAGGAGCTGAACGTCGAAGCGCTGATGACGGTGCTCACCGAGCCGAAGAACGCCCTCGTGAAACAGTACAAGAAGCTTTTCGAGTTCGAGAACGTGAAGCTCAAGTTCACCGACGGCGCCATCCGCGCGGTGGCCGAGAAGGCCATCAAGCGCAAGACGGGCGCGCGCGGGCTTCGGGCGGTTCTCGAGGAAACCATGCTCGACATCATGTTCGACCTGCCCTCGCATGAAAACGTCGAGGAAGTGGTGATCTCGGAAGACGTGGTTCTCAACAACGAGAGCCCGCTGCTCGTATACAAAACACAGAAACAGGCGAGTTGAATGAGCACTGATCGATTGACGCTGCCGCTACTCCCGCTCAGGGACATCGTGGTGTTTCCGTTCATGGTGTTGCCGCTGTTCGTCGGCCGCGACCGTTCCGTCCGCGCGCTGGAGAAATCCATGGCCGAGCAGAAGAACATCTTCCTCTCGGCGCAGCGCAACCCAAACAACAACGACCCCTCGCCGGGCGAGATCTACGAAACCGGCACCCTCGCCAACATCCTGCAGATCCTGAAGCTGACCGACGGCACGATGAAAGTCCTCGTCGAGGGCATCCAGCGCGGCCGCATCCACGCGTTTACGGAAAATCCGGATTATTACGAAGTCGAAGTGGTCAAGATTCAGGAGAACGAGCAAGTCACCCCCGACATCAAGGCGCTGATGCGCAGCGTCGGCAACGTGTTCGAGCAATACATCAAGCTCAACCAGAAAATCCCGCTCGAGGCCGTGTCCGCCACCGCCAACATCACCGAGCCGCACCGCTACGCCGACACCATCGCCGCCTACATGGTGTTCCACACCGCCGACAAGCAGGACCTGCTCGAGACCTACAACCCGGCTGACAGGATGAACAAGCTGCTTTCCATCCTCAAGTCCGAACTCGAGGTCCTGAAGATCGAAAAGCGCGTTCACGGCCGCGTGCGCAAGCAGATGGAGCGCAGCCAGAAGGAGTTCTACCTGAACGAGCAGATCAAGGCGATTCAGAAGGAGCTGGGCAAGCGCGACGAATTCAAGACCGATATCGACGACCTGGCGCAGAAGATCAAGAAAGCCAAGATGCCGAAGGATGTCAACGAAAAGGCCGTCAAGGAGCTCAAGCGCCTGGAGCTCATGCAGCCGATGTCCGCCGAGGCCACCGTGTCGAGGACCTACATCGAGTGGCTGGTCGACCTGCCGTGGAAAAAGGAAGCCCGCGCCGACAAGATTAAGCTCGACGAGGCGCAGAAGATCCTCGATGCCGACCATTACGGTTTGGAGAAGGTCAAGGAGCGCATCGTCGAACACCTGGCCGTTCTCAAGCTGGTCAAGAAAATCAAGGGCCCCATCCTCTGCCTGGTCGGCCCGCCCGGCGTCGGCAAGACCTCGCTCGGCAAATCCATCGCCAAGGCGACGGGGCGCAGTTTCGTGCGCGTGTCCTTAGGCGGCGTGCGCGACGAAGCCGAGATTCGCGGCCACCGGAGAACCTACATCGGCGCGCTGCCCGGAAAAATCATCCAGGGCATGAAGAAGGCCGGCGTGAACAACCCGGTGTTCATGCTCGACGAGATCGACAAGATGAACAGCGACTTCCGCGGCGACCCCTCGTCGGCGCTTCTGGAAGTGCTCGACCCGGAGCAAAACGCCAACTTCAACGACCATTACCTGGAAATCGACTACGACCTGTCGAACGTGCTGTTCATCTGCACCGCCAACGTGCTGCACACCATCCCTCAGCCCCTGCTCGACCGCATGGAAGTGCTGCGCCTGCCGGGTTACACTGAACAGGAAAAGCTCGGCATCGCCGAAAATTTTCTCATCCCCAAAAAGACCGAGGAACACGGGCTGAAGAAAAAGAACATCGAATTCACCCCCGAGGCGATCGAGAAGATCATTCAGGACTACACCCGCGAATCGGGCGTGCGCAATCTGGAACGGGAGATCGCCAACATCTGCCGCAAGGTGGTGAAACAGGTTGTGGAGGAGGGGAACAAGTTTTCAAAGAAGGTGGTGCCCGAGGCGCTGAACGACCTGCTCGGCGTGATCAAGTTTCAGCGCCAGGAAAAGACCGGCCCGCTCGATGTGGGCGTCGCCACCGGCATGGCGTGGACGGAGTTCGGCGGCGAGCTGTTGTCCATCGAAGTGACGGCGATTCCGGGCCGCGGCAAGCTGGTGCCCACCGGCAAGCTGGGCGAGGTGATGAAGGAATCCGCGCAGGCGGCGATGAGCTACGTGCGCTCCCGCGCAAGCAGCCTGGGCCTCGCTGAAGATTTTTACCAGAACCTCGACATTCACATTCACATCCCCGAAGGCGCCGTGCCGAAAGACGGGCCGTCGGCGGGCGTGGCCATGGCGCTGGCGCTCATCTCGGCGCTCACCGGCACGCGCGTGCGCCATGACATCACCCTCACCGGCGAACTGACGCTGACCGGCAAGGTGCTCGCCATCGGCGGCCTGAAGGAGAAGACCCTGGCGGCGCATCGGGCGAAGATCCGCCATATTATTCTGCCGAAGGACAACGAGAAGGACATCCCGGAAATTCCCGAGACCATCCGCAAGGATCTCGTCTTTCACCCGGTGTCGCACGTCGACGAGGTGATCGCGATCGCGTTCGAGAAAGGGTTGAACGTGAAAAAGAAGAAGCCCGCCGGCAAGAAAACCAAGAAAGCCTCGCGCGCCGCGGGCAAGAGCGCGCCGAGCACCACCCTCAACTGACCGCCGGCTGATCCTCCGCCGGCCCGCAGACGTTCCCTACATATCCGCGAGAAATTCGTTCGGCACCGCGTTGTCTTCCTTGAGCGCGAGGGCCATGTACTTTTCCGACGCCAGCATATCGTTGATCACGAAGAGCAGGGTGGCCGTGTCGGCCAAAAACGCCTCCTTGTTGGCCGCGTCCACCTCGGTTTTGGTGATTTCGTCGTAGTACTTGATCAACGCATCGCCCTTGGCGATCAGCGAGGCGATGGAGGTGTAGGAAAGATTGCGGTCGGCGTTTTCCTCGTAGTACTTCTGGTGGGCGAGCCACTTGTCCACATCCTCATCCGCCTCGCCCAGTTTCAGGAGTTCCTGCCTGAGTTCGTCGCGGCTTTTCGATTTCAGGCTGCGCGAAAGAACCGTGTCGAGGCCGGTTTTGGAAAGCCCCTTGGCGGAATCGCACAGGTGCTTGAAGGCGAACACCATCTTGTTGGTCTGGCTGTCGATCTGGACGCCCTGCGAAGAATAGGGCCTGACCTCGGGCGCGCGCTCGAAAGCGTGCCACGCGCCGCCCCGCCGCTGCACCGCCATGCGGAGCGTGTCCATCGGCTTGATGCGCTTCTGGCAGGCGTCGGCGTCGGCGGGGGTTTCCTTGTCGTCGATGTCCGGCGCCGCCGCCAGGCGTTTCTTGAGTTCCTCGTTGACCGTGAACTCGGGCATCGTCTTATTTTCAGCCGCGAAAAAATCCTCCTTGGTTTTTTTCATGGTTTCGGTTCGCACCCAGGTGTGATCTTTTTCCGGCAGCCGCGCCAGAGGCTCCTCGGCGGGTTGGCCCTGGCAGGCCGCCAAAACACCGGCGGCCACGGCGAGCGCCGCCCACCTCGTCCATCGAAAATTCATCATCGTGCTGTTGCCCCATCGGATTAAAGGATTATGTATTATTTATACACTAAAAAATCGCGGCTTGCATGAAAAGCGGCTGATAGGGGGGCGGTGAGCCTCAAGAACCGGCATCGGCTGGACGATAGGATGAAAAAAGGAGGTGCCCTTGTTACGCCACGCTTTGCTGCTGATTATGATCCTGTCCCTCGCGGGCTGCCGCCTTCACCTTGAGCCCGGTGCCCTGTATTGGAACGAGCCGGCGAAAAAGGCCGACGACTCGCGCTACTACCTCGAGAAGGCGCGCGACCTCGCCCGGCAACTAGCGCGCAGCGCCGGCCCACGCAGCGTCAAAAAGGTGGTGGTGATGAATTTGGTGAACGACCAGGGCGAAGTCTCCTCGCTGGGAGAATATTTTTCCGGCCGCGTGGTGGAGGCCTTCACCGAGGGTGGCGGCCTCAAGGTGGTGGAACGGGGGGAAATCGCGGGCGTGATGGCGCGCCTCAACCTCAAGCCCGCCGCCATCCACTCGCGCGAGGAGCTCGCCCGGCTGAAGTCGGCGCTCGCCGCCGAGGCGCTCATCACAGGCCGCATCACCGACCTCGGCACCGGCCTCGACGTGCGCCTGACCCTCACCGACATGAGCACGGGCGAGATGATCGGCGCGGCGAGCGAAAGCCTGAAACGCACCCGCTTCGCCCTCGAAATGCTCCGCCACCCCGCCGAGCCCCCCCTTAGGCAGGCGGGCTAGCCCGCCTCGCCCCTATCGGCCCGAAGCGCGCTTCGGTAGCGCGAGAGCGCCATCAGCGGGAAAAAGTGCTGGTACATGTGGTACTTGATGTAGAAATGCTCGGGAAACCCGGTGCCGGTGAACTCCGGCTCATACCAGGTTCCCGCCTCGTTCTGCCGTTCGATCAGGTGGCTTGCGCCTCGCGCCGTGGCCTCGTCCGAGGCTTTCCCCGCCGCCACCAGGCCGAGAATGGCCCAGGCGGTTTGCGAGGCCGTGCTCCGGCCCTGGCCGCGTAGGGCGGGGTCCGAATAGCTGGCGCAGGTCTCGCCCCAGCCGCCGTCCTCGTTCTGGTGCGTGATAAGCCAGCACGCCGCCTTCTGGCTGAATTCGTCGTCCATGTTCTCGCCGATGGCCCTAAGCCCGTTTAAGGCGAGGAAGGTGCCGTAGATGTAGTTGACCCCCCAGCGCCCCCACCAGGAGCCGTCTGCCTCCTGGTTGCGCTTGACGAAATCGATGGCGCGCCGCACCCGGGGGTGCTCCCTCGAGTAGCCCCGGGTGCCAAGCGCCCACAGGATGCGGCTCGAAACGTCGATGGTGGGCGGGTCGAGCAGGGCCTTGTGATCGGCAAAGGGGATCTCGTTCAGGATCTCCTTGTCGTTTTCCGTGTCGAAGGCGCCCCAGCCGCCGTTTTTGCTTTGCATGTTGAGCAGCCAGGCGAGGGCGCGGTCGCTCTCGCGCTTTTTCCACTCGGCGTCAGGAACCGCGATGCGGTTGAGCGCGATGAGTATCTCGGCGGTGTCGTCGGTGTCCGGGTATTGCTCGTTGTAGAACTCGAACGCCCAGCCGCCGGGTTCGGCGTGGGGCCGCTTCACCTGCCAGTCGCCGCGCTTTTTCACCTGCTTGCGAAGAATCCACTCCGCCGATTTGACCAGCGCCGGGTGGTCGCCGGGCAGGCCCGAATCCATCAGCGCGTTCAGGGTGATCGCCGTGTCCCAGAGCGGCGACACGCAGGCCTGCATCCACATGCAGCCGTCGCGCTCGATGAGGAACCGCTCCACCGCCTCCATGCCCTTGACGAAGGCGGGGTGGTCCTTCTGGTAGCCCATGTAGTGGAGGGCAAGGAGCGAGTTGAGCATGGCGGGCTGAATGCCGGCGAAATCGCCCTCATCTTCCTGGTGGTCGAGCACCCATTTCTCGGCTTTTTCGAGCGCCTTTTTGCGCAGCGGCTTCCACGGAG
>QJWD01000076.1 GCA_003235465.1 Nitrospirota bacterium
TTCGCGCGCTCAAGCAGCGCGAACATTTTATTGTTGTCGCCGATGTCCTGCGCGTAGGTGACGATCTTGACCACATCCGCAGGCAGCTCGCACATGATCTCGTACAACGGCGTCAGGTCACCCAGGGTCTTGCTGAAATCGTGGTAGGACAGGATGACTTTTGTCGAACCCTTGTTCTCGAGCACCGGCTGAAGGTGCTCGCGCGCGGTGGAAGCCTCGATGTCGATGTAGGGCGCGCCGAGATCGATGGCCTGCCTGAGCGGGGCCACCCGCTCGGCCTCGCTGCCTGAAAACTGTCCGCCCTCGGTCTTGGTGCGGTTGGTGACGATGGCGGGCCTCGCCGCCGCCTTGAGCAGGGCGGGAAGATCGGGCCTGTCGATGAGGTCGAGGCGGATCTCGACCAGGTCGGCCAGCGGCCGGGCGCGGGCGAGGTCCTCGAGCGCCCGCTCCATCGAGGGGCCGACAATGGGAACGCAGATCATGAACTATCCTGTCTTATTGAAATTGGCCCCGGTGGGCGTGTCCAGAAATTTTTCTAGGGGCAGGGTTTCCTGCCTGAGAAAACCGCGCCCGGGCACCTCGCCACGGCTCGCGAGCTCCACCACCGCCGCCACGCTCGAGGCGGTGGTCCAGGATATCGCCTTCCACAGCTTGCCCGCGATCATTTTCGGGTAATAACTCCGCACAAATTCTTCGCGCAACAGCTGGCCCTTCCGCCACCCCTCGACGGCCGCGTGGACGTACACCACGTCGTCGTTCACCGGCGGTTTGGCGTTGACCAGGATCTCGCCCGCCTTCGGGCGGTCGGCGCGCATGTGCAGCTCGTCGAAAAAAAAGCGCATCAGGTGGCAATGGCCGGGGTAGCGGATGGTCTTGTAATTGAGCTTTTCCACATTGCCGTCGAAGGTCTCGCACAGGGTTCCGAGGCCGCCGGAGGTGGAGAACGCCTCGAGCTGCACGCCGTCGATGACGATGGTCTCCACCGATTGCATGGCGGGCACGCGGTCGCGCTTGCCGCCGCGAATCACCTCGGCGTCGTTCAGATACTCGTTGACCACGCCCTCCGCCGACCAGTTGAAGGCGTAGCCAAGCAGGCCGCTCGGGTGCTGCGGCAGCGCTCCCACGCGCAGCTCGATGCTTCTCAGCTTGTCGAAGCCCTGGGCCAGGTTCGCTCCCACGATGCTGATGAAGCCCGGCGCCAGGCCGCATTGCGGCGCCATGATGGCGCGCGCGGTTTTCGCGAGGCGCCGCACCTCCTGGGTGGTGGGCACGTCCTCGGTGAGGTCGAAGTAGTGCAGCCCGGCGTCCACCGCCGCCTGGGCGATGCCCTGGTTGAGGGAATAGGGCAGGCAGGTGACGACGCTGTCCATGCCGTCCATGGCGGCCATGAGCGCTTTTGGTTCTCCAGTGTCTCCGGAGATCACCTCGTAGGGGGCGTCCTTGCCGCAGGCGAGGTCCATGCCGCGCACCCGGTAGCCGTTCTCGTCGAGCAGGTCGGCCACCAGGCGGCCCACCTTGCCGAGGCCGATCACCAGGATGGACTGAATCCTCTTGTTCGCCATGATCCGGTCATTCCTTTTGCTTATCGATTTCCTTTAACAGGTCGTTCACCGTATCGATTTCGCCGAGCCCGCGAAACGGGGAAATGACGCCGATGACGGGGATGGGGAGATCGTAATCCTCGCCGCGCTCTTCCAGAAAAATGCAGCCCCTCGGGCCCGCCGCGTTCAGGTATTTTTCCTTGAACAGGGGCAGCTCGTCGGCGGCGATGGGGATGGGGAACGCCTCCACCTCGAAGGGAAAGCGCGACAGGCCGTATTTGCCCGTGCGGGCTAGAAATGCCCGGAGCGCCCCGGTCTCGCTTTCGGTGAGCAGGTTGTCCACCCGCTCTTCGATCCAGTTTTTCTCCCGCGTCGTGTATTCGATGTTGGAGTATTTCTTGATGAGCTGAAAATAGGGCAGCACTGCGTCCTCGCGCTCGTGGCAGATCCAGTCCACACGCACGGTTTTTTCATCGAACCGCCCCTCGAGACGGGAGGCGGGGATGATGGAATAGGGTCTGTAGAGTATCATCGCCTGCGCCCTCCGGACGCCCGCGACAGGCCGCGCGCCGGGCAAGCGCGACATCCACCGCGTCATCGTTGCTGACAGATCGGTACGGGCCCGGTGATTCCATTTTCTCACAATGGGAGGGCTTTGTCTCTTCCGGTTTCAGGTGACTGGAAAAGCCATGGGGAAGGCGGGGTCGGGTTTCAGGAGGGGCTTTCGCCCTGCGCCTCGGGCCGAACCCCGGCCAGCAGGCGGCGCGCGGCCTCGGAGATGTCCACCCTGTCGGGAGCCGCCGGTTTTATGCGCGCCTCGCTCGCCTTGACGCGCCGGGCGAGGTTCTCCTGGCCCTCGTAGCGGCTGGAGATTTTAGCGGCTTGCTGAACGGAGAATTCCATGACACCCCGTGATTAGACGTTACCGAGTGACTTGCCGCCGCCTCTCGGCGGCCCGGAATAGGCGCCGAGCAGGGTTTTCCCCCGCCTGAGGCTTTTAAGCGACTCGCCAAGCCGCGCTTGTTGGCCGCGAATCTCCTGGCTGCAGGCGGCCTCCAATGCGAGCAGCGCCTTGAGCGCGGCTTCGATTTCGCCGACGACGGCACGCGACCGGCTCGTGATAGCCTGGCGCTCCTCGTCCCCGAGCGCACCCAAGGTCTGCTCGAGACGGGCCTCTAGGGCGCCGGCCTCTTGAATGCCGAGGTCGAGGTTCGCCGCTTGCTGCTTGAAAGCTGCATCATCGCCCGCTCTCGCGGCGGCAAGCTGCGCCTGCATTTGTTCCGCGAGGCGCTGGTAGAGAATTTTAAGTTCCAGGAGAAGGCGCGCGGCCGGAGGCGACGGGTCTTGCATCGGGTTTTAATGGCTATAGGGAACGAACAAGGCGGGCGCTTGCCCGACCGGGGAGCCGTTTTTCATGCTCTCGGCATTATAGCGCAAAACGGGATGGGGGAATGGGGCTTTTCGGTCAGGCCCGGGAGCGAATCCTGGGCCAGAGGCCCGCCCATTCCTTGTAGTATGGCAGGAGTTCGTAATCGAGCAGATCGGCGAGCTGAACCCAGTCCCGCTGCTTGTTGGCTTTCAGCATGTCCTCGCTCAGGTTGATCAGGCGGGCCTGGCGCTCTTTGAGGGTTTCGCCGTCATACGCTTTTTCGCCTTCGTCCCGGATGAGCGCGGCGGCGACCATTTCCGTCACCTCTGTAAGCCATTCGATGCCGTCGATGATGTGGACGAACAGGCGGCTCGCCTCCTGCTCGCTGCCAGCGCGGAACAGCCCGGCGGTTTCGCCGATGGCGGGGATCAGGCGCGCGAGATAATCCTCTCCTCGGCGTTGGAAATGTTTTTGTCGAGCAGGCGCGCGGGGGACGAAAACTCGACCTCGAGCGTATCGATGGACGTGACGGGGGTCTGGTAGGTGGTTTCCTGATCCACCGGCAAATCCTGTTCGTTGATGCGCAGGCGGGCGGCCGAATGACCCTCGAGGGTATTTTTGTCGAGGATATCCTTGAGCAGGTCGCCGAGATTTGCCCCTGCAAAGTCCCGCGTCTCCTCCTGGCCGTTGACGACGATTTTCATGGCGGTTCCCTTCCTGAAAACGGGTTGATCCTGGCTTTCGCGGTCCGCGCCCACCGCCTGCTGCAAGAGGGGCGGCGGGAAGGCGACCCCTTAGGGCTATATCGGCGGTTATCCGGCAAGATCAAACCTTGGGGGGGGGATAATTATTTGCCGGTGGCCGGCGGGGCGTGGGAGCGGCTATTTGGCGCTTGACCCAAGGCGGGAAATGCTATTTAATTAGGCCCTCACAACCCTGTTTAAGACCGCCCGGGACCGCATGGTTTAACGAGGAACCGGGCGAGAGACATTGTTTTTATTACCTTCACAACCCTGTTCAGAAGCCGCCTGGAAACGCGCAGATGAACGCTGGACCGGGCGGGAAGGGGCCTAGTTTTTTTAATCTGACAACCCTGTAAAAACCGTTTGGAGACGTACCGATGGAAGTCAAGACGATCAAGATCGAGATCCGGAAACACCACGTGACCCCCGGAGTCAACGTGCTGGACCTTGTGGTGGACGCCGATGGGGAAAAAATCGTCAAGCAGACCCAGCACAAGGACACCGACCAGTCCTACCAGAAATTCGTCAAGGAGGCGGTGCGCATCGCCAAGGAGCTGGCGGAAGCCCGCATCGAGTGACCCCCGCTCAGGCGGCGCTCCCTCAAGCGGCCGGCGCCGCCAAGCCCGTGTTCATTTTTTCCGAGTATTGAATTCCATCGCCCCCGGCCGGGGGTCTTCCCTGCCCGCGCGTCAAGGTTGGCCGTCGCGCTTGATGTTCATTTTCTTGAGCTTCTCGACCAGCGTGGTGCGGTTCAGCCCGAGAAGCCCCGCCGCCTTGTTTTTCACCCAGTTGGTCTTCTCCAGCGCTTCCAGGATGAGTTCCTTCTCAAAACTCTCGACCACGGCTTTCAGGTTCATCCCCTCCTCGGGAATGCCGACGGAATAGGATTGCCTGAGCGAATCCTGCAGGGCGAGGGCGGCGCTGCCTTCGGGCTCTTTTTCGTTCAGGGGCGCCCACTTCTCCTCGGGAACGTCTCCCAGCACCTTGGCGGGCAGGTCGCGGATGGTGATGACATCGCCGGAACAGAGCACCACCATGCGCTCGATGAAATTCGCCAGTTCCCGGATGTTGCCCGGCCAGGAATAGTCCGACAGCACCTGCATCGCCTCGGGGCTGATGCCGCGGATGGACCGCGAGCGCGCCTTGTTGAAATGGTCGAGATAATATTCGGCGAGCAGGCGCACGTCGCCATCGCGTTCTCTTAGCGGCGGCATGTGAAGGGGGATGATGTTCAGGCGGTAGAACAGGTCCTCGCGAAACGTGCCCTTCGCCACCCCATCTTCCAGGTTGCGGTGGGTGGCGGCGATGACGCGGATGTCGATGGGGATGGACTTGTTGCCGCCGATGCGGTCGATCTCCCTCTCGGCGAGGACGCGCAAAAGCTTCACCTGCAGGCTCATCTGCATATCGCCGATTTCATCGAGAAATACGGTGCCCTCGTTGGCGAGCTCCAGCCGGCCGATGCGCGTGTTCACCGCGCCGGTGAACGCGCCCTTCTCGTAGCCGAACAGTTCGCTCTCCAGGAGATCGTGCGGGATGGCGGCGCAGTTGACGGCGACGAACGGGTTCTTCGCACGCGGGCTGTTGTGGTGCAGGCAACGGGCGATCAGCTCCTTGCCGGTGCCGGATTCGCCGAAGATCATCACCGTGCTGTCGGAGGCCGCCGCCTTTTGGACGATGTCGAAGACCGCCATCATGTTGCGGCTTTCGCCGATGATGGGCAGGGAATGTGTGCCGAGCTGAACGTTCATGGTTGGAAATCTATTATCATGCCCGCGCGGGATTTGTCAAAGGAATCCCCCCGCTAATCGCGCCCGCAAGCCGGGCGTCACTTGCCGATGCAGAACTCGTTGAATATTTCATCGAGCAGGTCTTCCGAATAAATTTTTCCGAGGATGCGGCCGAGCGCCTGGATCGCGGCGTCGACATCAAGCGAAACAAACTCTTCCGACAGGCCCCCGGCCAGAGATTCGCCCGCCCTGAAAAGCGCCTCGCGCGCAAGGGCAAGCTGTTCGCGGTGGCGGGCGCGCGTCACCAAAAGCGCCTCGCCACCCTGGGAGCCCGCCTCGACCCGCCGGTGGAGGGCGTCGATGAGCGCCTCCATGCCGTCGCCGTCGCGGGCGGAAACCCTCACCGCTTCCTGGCCCGGAAACCGCCGCCGGAGCGCTTCGGTGTCGAGCGCCTGCTTGAGGTCGCTCTTATTCAGCACCAGGAGCTTTTCTTTACCCTCCGCCGCCTGGATCAGCAGTTCATCGTTGCCATCGACCGGCTGGGATAAATCGAAGACCATGAGCGCGACATCGGCGCGCAGGAGGGCGGCGAGCGCCCGTTCGATGCCCTCGGCCTCAATGATTTCAGGGTTTTCCCTGAGCCCCGCCGAGTCGACGATCTGAATGTGGGTATCGCGAATGCGGACGCGCTCCTCGAGCAGGTCGCGCGTGGTCCCGGGGTGCGGCGTGACAATGGCCCGCTCCTCCATCAACAGGGCGTTCAGCAGGCTGGATTTGCCGACGTTGGGCTTGCCGACGATGGCCACCCGGGCTCCCTCGCTGATGATCTTCCCGCGGTTGTAACTTTCGATCAGGGCGTCCATCTCTTTCATCACGCCGTCGGTTTCCGCTTTCAGCTCCTCGTATCGTTTAAGGACGAGCCCTTCCTCGGGAAAGTCGATTGACGCGGTGAGCTGGGCGAGCACGGCGACCAGCCTCTCGTACTGGTCGCTCAGCTTCGCTGAAAGGCGGCCTTTAAGCTGGTCGAGCGAGGCCGCGAGGGCGCGCTCCGACTGGGCGGCGATGACCGATGCGACGGCCTCGGCCTGCGACAGGTCGAGCCGGCCGTTGAGAAAGGCGCGGCGGGTGAACTCGCCCGGCTCGGCCAGGCGCGCGCCCGCCTGAACGATGAGTTCGAGAACGCGCGTGGTCACGTACACGCCGCCATGCGCGCCGATCTCGATGACATCTTCGGCGGTGTAACTTGCCGGGGCCTTGAAAAAGGTCAGAAGAACCTGATCCACCAGCACGCCCCGTTCCGGATCGCGGATTTCGCCGAAATACACGCGCCGGGGTTCGGGGTCGGCTAGCGGCTTGCCGCCGGCAGGATGAAACAGGCCACAGGCGATGGCCCTAGCGTCCGGCCCGCTGATCCTTAAGAGGCCGACGCCGCCCTCCCCCGCCGGGGTGATGATGGCCGCTATGGTGTCGTTCATGGGCTCAGTCGCAACCGGCGCCAGGCCGCATGCCGTCAGTCCTTGGCGACCCGGTAGATGTAAAACTGCTGAGATATGGTCAGGAGGTTGTTGACCGTCCAGTAAATCACCAGACCCGCCGGGAAAGAGATGAACAGGAATGTGAACACGATGGGAAGAAACATCATGATTTTCTGCTGCACGGGATCGCCGACGCTCGGGGTCAGCCTTTGCTGCAGGAACATCGTCGCACCCATCAGAATCGGGGTGACGTAATAGGGGTCGGCCACCGAGAGATCCTGAATCCAGCCTAAAAACGGCGCTCCCTTGAGCTCGATGGAGAAAAACAGCGCGTGATACAGGGCGATGAACACCGGAATCTGCAAAAGCATCGGCAGGCAGCCGCCAAGCGGGTTGACCTTGTGCTTCTTGTAGAGCTCGAGGAGCTCCTCGTTCATCTTCTGGCGGTCGTCCTTGTTGCGTTCCTGGATCACCTTGACGTAGGGCTGAATCTTCTGCATGCCTTTCATGGACTTGAAGCTCTTGTGCGTCAGCGGGAAAAACAGCAGCTTGATGATGATTGTCAGGATGATGATTGACCAGCCGTAGTTGTGCGTGATGCCGTGGAAATACTCCAGCGTCTTGAGCAGCGGTTTCACCAGGAAGGCGAACTTGTTGCCGAACCAGCCGTAATCGATGAGCCGCACCAGTTTGTGGCCCGAGTCTTCCAGCACCTGCAACTGCTTGGTGCCGGCGTACACCTCGTGCTTGAGCGAGGCGTTGGAGGCAACCGACTCCATCTGCAGGCCGATGTAGACGCGCTCGCCATCCTTTTTGACGAGCCCCGCCTTGACGCCGCTTTCCGGCACCAGGGCCACCGCGAAATATTTATTCTGAAACGCGGTCCACGTGAGGTCGCCCGCGTGGGTGACTTCACCGGAAAAATCCGCCGGGTCGTTTTGGATGCGCTCCCCGTTCAGGAATGAGGTGGGTCCGGAGAACACGATGTAATCGGTCTGCGAGGAGACGCGCCCGCCAATGCTCGGCCCCCAGAGCACCTGGTAC
>QJWD01000207.1 GCA_003235465.1 Nitrospirota bacterium
CGGCCATCATCATTAGGGATCAAAATACGGTGAGGGGGCGTCATCGCCCCTCTATAGCCGGAATCCGGGCGCGGGAGCGGACGCGGGACTTTTCACGCAGGGTTTGTTGGGAACCGCGTTGGCCGCTTAAGCGCAGCCCGCGGCGGGGCGAAGGGACCTAGCTGGCGAGATCCAGTTGTTTCCTGAGTTTGGAGTTTTGATCCAGGCGGCTCCAGTTCTTGCCATCCTTGGAGATCCGGTCGCTGCCGAACAGTTTTCTCGCCTCGATCAGGTTCGTCAGGTTCCTGCTCGATACCTTGCCGAGAATGGCGCTGCCGCGCCGGATGATGAAGACTTCCTGTTTTTTCATGAAACTGAACATGCCGCTCCTCCGCTTTGCTGGTTAGTAAATTCCGGTGCTCCCCACCACCCCGGGTTGCCTTGCCCGGTCAACCCGCAAGAATGAAGTAGACCTGCCTCAAATTCCAGTAAATGATCCCGCTGTCCATGATGATGAGGAAAATCTTAATCATGAGAAATAACCGATGACTGTTTAAAATTTGTTTAAATATAATTTAAGTATAAAAAGCTAATATCCCGATAAAATTGACGTTTTGTCACATTTGCGTTACACTCCTCCTGGCCGCCCGCGCGGGTTTGGCGAGGCGGCTGGCGCGTCCCTTAAAACCCTTGCTTTTCGGGCCAAAGCGCCTTTTCACTCCCGGCCGACCCCGGTCAGGATTCTTTGCCAGGTTCCTCCGCCGCCCCCTGAAACGGGGGCGCCCGCCCGGTTGATCGCTTGCCTGCCCCTCTTTCCGGGAACGCCGGATCCGATTTTTTTCGCCCCCTCCGGCAAGGCGTAACCGAACCATTTCGGGCCCGTCTCCCCGGCCCCTCAGCCACCCGGGTAAGGCGTTGTGAAACCCGGTCTATCGATCATGGTTTCAAGCGCTTTTTGATTGACAAAAAGAAGGGGCTTAGAGTACTATCCACCCTCTGTTTATCTATGTTTTTAGCCTTGGTGCGAGGCTGCCCGAGGTGGTTGTCCGGAAAAAACCCGGGGCCGGTTGGAAGACGCAAACGGCACTCCCGGCAGGCCGGCCTGGGCCGGAGAAACCGTGTTTTTTCCGGGTCAATAGAGGCCATCTGGCATGGTGCACCACCCTTTTGGAGGCCATTAATGCTCGACCAATACACCGGCGTCGCTATCATGCTGCTCATGGCTATTGGCATCGCCGGCGGCATGGTTCTGATGACATCCATCCTCGGCCCCAAGAGACACTTCGCCGACAAAATGGAGCCCTTCGAGTGCGGTGAAAGCCAGCTCGTTTCCCCGCGCCAGCGTTTTTCGGTCAAATTCTATCTGGTCGCGGTTTTATTCGTTTTGTTCGATATAGAGGCGGTTTTCTTTTTTCCCTGGGCGATTCTTTTCAAGCGGCTCGGGGTTTTCGGCTTTGTCGAGATGCTTTTGTTCATCCTCATTCTCGGCGTCGGGCTGATGTACGTCTGGCGGCGCGGCGGCCTGGATTGGGAGTGACGCGGGCCGGAAAAAAAGGGAACCTTATATTAGTTAATCGGCGTTCAAACCGGGCGCGCAACCTGAACCCGGTCCAAATGGCATGGAAGACAGCAAGCTCATCGATAAATTGAAGGAAAAGTTCGGCCACCTCGTGCTCGATTCGCACCATTTTCGCGGCGACCAGACCGTCACCGTGAAAAAGGACTGCGGGCTGGAGTTTTTCCGCTTCCTTCGGGACGATGCCGATTTCGCGATGAACTTTTTGATGGACCTGACGGCGGTGGACTACCTGGGAAAAAAGGACGACCGCTTCGAGGTGGTCTATCATTTCTATTCGCTCGCCAACAATCACCGGCTGCGCGTGAAGATTCCGGTGAACGAGGGGGACTGCGTGGCCGAATCGCTGACGCCGCTTTGGCGCACCGCCAACTGGTATGAGCGGGAAGTGTGGGACCTGTACGGGATCAAGTTCCGCGGCCACCCCAACCTCCGGCGCATTCTGCTTTACGAGGAGTTCAAGGGGCACCCACTAAGGAAGGATTACCCGGTCAATAAGCGTCAGCCGCTGATTGGCCCGCTCAACTAGGGTGCGATTGACAGCATGATAACCGAACTACTGATAACCCTTGTCAAGATCCTGTTCATCATCGGCGTGACGGTCGGCTTTTTCGCCCCTGTCCTGACCTGGGTGGAGCGCAAGCAGAGCGCCATCATGCAGGACCGCATCGGCGCCAACCGCGCCGACATCCTGGGTTTCACGGCGCTCGGGCTGTTCCACGCCATCGCCGACGCCCTCAAGATGTTCACCAAGGAAGACTTCATTCCCGAGGGGGCCAACAAGGTCCTGCACACGCTGAGCCCGATCATCGCCGTCATCCCAGCCATCCTCACCTTCGCGGTGGTGCCCTTCGGCGGCGTCTACAACCTGTTCGGGCGCGAGGTGAACCTCGTGATCTCCGATCTCGATGTCGGGCTTCTGTTCGTGTTCGCCATCGCCTCCATCGCAACCTACGGCTACGTCATCGCCGGCTGGAGCTCCAACAACAACTGGTCGCTCCTTGGCTCGATGCGCACCGCCTCGCAGATGATTTCCTACGAGGTGACGATGGGCCTCACCATCATCGGCGTGCTCATGGTGTACGGCTCCATGCGGCTGACCGAAATCGGCGCGATTCAGGAAAACTTCTTCCGCTGGGGCATTTTCCTGCAGCCCGTCGGCTTTTTCATGTTCCTGACGGCGGCCATCGCCGAGAACAAGCGCATCCCGTTCGACAACCCGGAGGCGGAATCTGAAATCGTCGCCGGGTACTTCACCGAATACAGCGGTCTCAAGTTCGGCATGTTCTTCATGTCGGAGTTCATCGAAATGGTCACCATTTCGGCGATCGTGACGATCCTGTTTTTCGGCGCCTGGCACATCCCCTTCCTTTCGACGGCCACGTTGCTGTCGTGGTTCGAGATCCTGGGGACGACGGGCGCCAACCTGGTGGTCATGCTGATTCACGTCGGCGTGTTCTTCGCCAAGGTGATTTTCTTCATCTGGGTGCAGATGACCATCCGCTGGACCCTGCCGCGGTTTCGCTACGATCAGATCATGAAACTCGGCTGGAAAATTCTACTGCCGCTTTCCCTGGCCAACATCCTGGTCACGGGGATCGTGCTTCTCATGCTTCACTGAGGCGGGAGTTCGATAATGGCTTATTACGTTAACCGCAATGTAAAGATGACTTGGTGGGAGAGGTCATACCTCCCCGAGATTTTGCGCGGGATGTACATCACCTCGCGCCATTTCTTCATCAACCTGTTCGGCTTCATCCCGTTTTTCCTCGGCAAGAAAAAGGAACGGGAAATTTTCACCGTGTACTACCCCGAGGAAATGGTCGAGTACCCGCCGGCCTACCGCGGCCGGCCCGTCCTGGCGCTGAACGAGAACGGACATCCCGCGTGCGTCGCCTGCGGCCTGTGCGAGATCGCCTGCCCCGCCTACTGCATCCACATCGTGCCCGGGTGCAACAGCGGCAAGCAAAACGAGATCGAACGCTGGCCGGAGGTTTTCGACATCGACTACGCGGTTTGCATCTTCTGCGGCAATTGCGAGGAAGCCTGCCCGGAAGAGGCGATTTTCATGAGCGACGATTGCGAGATCTCGATGCTCGACCGCAAGAAAATGCGCTACACCAAGGAACAACTGCTGGTTCCCGTCGCGGAACTCAAGGACCGCATCGAATTCACGCGGAAAATGTACGCCAAATGGAACTACTGATCTTTTACCCGCTCGCGGGTTTCAGCCTGATGCTCGCCCTCGGCGTGGTGATGAACAAGAACCCCATCAGCTCGGCCTTGTGCCTCATCGGCATGATGCTGGGGCTGGCGGCCATCTTCGCGCTGCAGCAGGCGCATTTCATCGCCATACTTCAGGTGATCATCTACGCCGGCGCCATCATGGTTCTGTTCATGTTCGTCATAATGCTCCTGAACCTCAAGGGGACGGACGAGGCGTGGCGCTCGCGCGACCGCAACACCCTGCTCACGGTGCTGACGGGGCTTTTGGCACTGGGCGCGCTGTACAAGATCGTATGTGTTATTTTCGAAGTCGACTTCGACAAGCCGGCCCAGGTGCCCGATACGTTCGGCACCGCCGCGGTGGTGGGTGAAACCCTGTTCACCGAGTTCGTGCTGCCCTTCGAAGTCGCGTCTATTTTGCTGCTCGCGGCGATGGTCGGCGCGGTGGTGCTCGCTAAAACAAAACTGGACTGACAGCCATGGTGCCTTTATCGCATTACCTTCTGCTGAGTGCCGCCCTTTTCATGATCGGGGTGGTTGGGGTGCTCGTGCGCCGGAATGCCATCGTCGTCTTCATGTCCATCGAGATCATGCTGAACGCGGTCAACATCTCCCTGATCTCCTTCGATAAATACTTGAACCAGAATGACGGCCAGGTGTTCAGTTTCATGGTGATGTGCGTGGCCGCGGCCGAGGTTTCGGTGGGGCTTGCGATCATCATCTCCATGTTCAGGAACAAGCCCACCGTCAACCTGGACGAGTTCAACATCATGAAATGGTGACGGCGACACGATGCTATTAAAACTGACATTCCTGATTCCCCTGTTCCCGTTGATCGGTTCGATCATCAACGGCTTTTTCGGCCTGAAGCTTGGGGAAAAGAAAGTCGGCCTGATCGGCAGCGCGGCGGTCCTGCTTTCGTTTTTGACCACGATTCTCGTGTTCATCGGCTTCCTCCTGCTTCCCGAGGGCGAGCACGTATTCGAGCAATCGCTGTTCACCTGGATGGTGGCGGGGGATTTCCACGTCGACTTCGGCTTCCAGATCGACAACCTGTCGCTCACGATGATGTCGTTCGTCACCGGCGTCGGCTTTCTCATCCACGTCTACTCCACCGGCTACATGCACGGCGATTACAGCTTCTACCGCTTTTTCGCCTACCTGAACCTGTTCATGTTCGCCATGCTGCTTTTGGTGATGGGCAACAACTTCCTGCTCATGTTCATCGGCTGGGAAGGCGTGGGCTGCTGCTCCTACTTTCTCATCGGCTACTATTTCGAGAAAAAATCGGCCTGCGACGCCGGCACCAAGGCCTTCGTCGTCAACCGGGTGGGCGACTTCGCCTTCCTGCTCGCCGTCATGTACATCTTCAATATTTTCGGCACCATCGATTACACCGAGGTGTTCCACGCCGCGCCCGAGAAGCTGATTTTCGGCGGTGAGGTCGTCACCATCATCACCCTTCTCCTGTTCGTCGGCGCGACGGGCAAATCGGCGCAGCTGCCCTTGTACACCTGGCTGCCCGACGCCATGGAAGGCCCCACCCCGGTGAGCGCGCTCATCCACGCCGCGACGATGGTCACCGCCGGCGTGTTCATGGTGGTGCGCTGCAACCCGCTGTTCAACCTGGCGCCGGACACGATGCTGGTGGTCGCCTTCGTGGGCGCGGGCACGGCCCTGTTCGCCGCCACCATCGGCATGACGCAGTACGACATCAAGCGCGTCCTCGCCTACTCCACCGTCAGCCAGATCGGCTACATGTTCCTGGCCTGCGGCGTCGGCGCGTACACGGCGGCGATCTTTCACATGGTCACGCACGCGTTCTTCAAGGCCTGCCTCTTTCTCGGCTCCGGCAGCGTCATCCACGGCCTAGAGGGCGAGCAGGACATGCGCAAGATGGGCGGCATCAAGGGCGACCAGCCCATCACCTACATGACGTTCCTCATCTCCACTTTGGCCATCGCCGGCATACCGCCGCTATCGGGTTTTTTCAGTAAGGACGAGGTGCTCTACCATTCCCTCATGGACGGCAACATCATCCTTTGGGGCATGGGCATCTCCGCCGCGCTCCTGACGGCGTTCTACATGTTCCGGCTCGTGTTCATGACGTTCCACGGCGAATCGCGCGTCGACCCGTCTGTGCATGTTCACGAATCGCCGAAGGTGATGACCATGCCGCTGGTGATCCTCGCCGGTCTCGCCACCGTCGGCGGCCTGCTCGGCATTCCGCTGTTCCACGGCTGGCACCTCCTGCACAACTGGCTGGAGCCGGTGCTCCATTTCGACCTGGCCTCGGCGCTGCAGCATTCCGAACACATGCTGCACGAGGCGGGCCGCCACGCTCCGGTGTGGTCGCACCTCCTAGTGGAAAAGGAGCACAACGTCTGGCTGGAAGTTTTCCTGATGCTGTTCTCCTCGGTGGTGGCCATCACCGGCATTTCCCTGGCTTACATCTTCTACATCAAACGGCCCGACCTGCCCGACAAGCTCACCGAGGGGCAGTGGGGTTACGATATCGTCAAGAACAAATACCTCGTCGACGAGCTTTATGACGAGACCATCGTGCAGCCCACCATCAAGGGTTCGCGGCTTTTGTGGAAGGAATGCGACGCCCGCGGCATCGACGGCGCCGTCAACGGCGTCGCCCGCGTCATCGGCTGGTTCAGCGACCGGGGCAAGGCCTTTCAATCGGGTTTCGTGCGCAATTACGCGCTGTTCATCGTCGTCGGCTTCATCGTGCTTTTGCTGATCGCCATATAGCCAGGGATTTATGTTTCTTACGTTTCTTACATTTTTACCGATCATCGGCGCCATCGTTATCGCGCTCCTGCCGAAAGAGCAGCTGAGCGCCATCAAGCAGACCGCCCTCGCCTTCGCCGCCGCCGATTTTCTGTTGTCGCTGGAGCTGTGGCGCAGTTTCGACCTCACCACCCACAAGATGCAATTCGAGTTCTCCGCACCGTGGATCAGCTCGTGGGGCATCAGTTACCATGTCGGCATCGACGGCATCTCGCTCTTGCTGTATGTGATGACGACGTTTTTGACGATGATCTCCATCATCGCCTCGTGGGAGGTTAAGAAGCACATCCGCGAGTACATGATGGCCATGCTGGCCCTTTCGACGGGTATGCTCGGGGTCTTCATCTCCCTCGACATGTTCCTGTTTTATGTTTTCTGGGAGTTCCAGCTGGTGCCTATGTACATCATCATCGGCGTCTGGGGCGGGCCGCGCCGCATTTACGCCGCGGTGAAGTTCTTCCTGTACACGGCGGTGGGCTCCCTGCTCATGCTGGTGGCCATCATCTGGATCTACTTCATCGTCAAGGAGCAGACCGGCGTCGCCACCACCGACCTCCTGTACATCACCGAACATCTCGACGTGCCGCTGGACATCCAGAAATGGCTGTGGATGGCGTTTTTCCTCGCCTTCGCCATCAAGGTGCCCATGTTCCCGTTTCACACCTGGCTGCCTGATGCGCACGTGGAAGCGCCCACCGCGGGCAGCGTGATCCTTGCCGGCGTCCTGCTCAAGATGGGGACCTACGGCTTTTTCCGCTTCAACCTGCCGCTGTTCCCGCACGCGAGCAACGAATTCGTGCCCTTCGTAGCCTGGCTGTCGGTCATCGGCATCGTTTACGGCGCCCTGGTGTCCCTGGTGCAGGAGGACCTTAAAAAGCTCGTCGCCTATTCGAGCGTGAGCCATCTCGGGTTCGTCATGCTCGGCACCTTCGCGTTCAACCATTACGGCATGCAGGGGGCGCTGATTCAGAACATCAACCACGGCGTGAGCACCGGCGCGCTCTTCCTTCTCGTCGGCATGATTTACGACCGCCGGCACACGCGCCTCATCAGCGAATTTGGCGGCCTGTCCAAGCAGATGCCGAAATACGCCATCTGCTTCATGATCGTTGCCCTGTCGTCCATCGGCCTGCCGGGCATGAACGGCTTCGTCGGCGAATTTTTGATCCTGCTTGGCTTTTTCCAGGTTGACGGCATGATCACCGCCATCGCCACGAGCGGCGTCATCTTCGCCGCCTGCTACATCCTGTGGATGTTCCAGCGGGTGATGTTCCAGGAACTGAAGAACCCCGAGAACATGAAACTGAGCGACCTCAACCTGCGCGAGCTCATCACCATCGTGCCGTTGATCGTGCTGATATTCTGGATCGGCCTGTATCCCAAGCCGTTCATGAAAACCTTTGAGGCCTCGGTGACCCATCTCATCACCAAGGTCAGTCCCGACAATTTCCGCCCCTCCAAGCCGGAGCATCACGAGCACGCGGCCTTGATCGGCACCGATGAGCTGGCGAAACTGCAAAAAGGCCTGCAGGGCAAATAGAGGATAGAACGTGGAACCCATCAACGCGCCCGCTTCCATAGACCTGATCAGCCTGGCACCCGTGCTGGTGCTCAGCGTTTTCGCAATGGGCGTGCTGGCGCTCGATTTGTTCATGGGTCGAAACAAGATGCTGATCATCTTCATCAGCATCACGGGCCTGTTCCTTGCCGCCATCAGTTCCCTGGCCAACTACCAGCTGCCGGTCTATTCCTTCAACGACAGCTATGTGGTGGACCACCTCTCGGTGTTTTTTATCTTCATCTTCACCCTGAGTTCGGCCCTCGCCATCCTGTTATCCATCGACTACAACCGGCGCGAGGGCATCCGCGTGGGCGAGTATTACAGCCTCATCCTGTTCTGCACCATCGGCATGATCCTGCTCGCCTCGTCCACCGACCTCATCATGATCTTCCTCGGCATCGAGATCGTCTCGATCTGCCTGTACGTCCTCGCCGGCATCCGGCGGGGGGACTTGAAATCCAACGAATCGGCACTCAAGTATTTTCTGCTTGGCGCGTTCGCCACCGGCTTCCTGCTTTACGGCATGGCGCTGGTGTATGGCGCCACCGGCACCACCAACCTGATGCAGATCGCCACCATGATTCACGAGGAGAACGTGAATTCCCAGCCGCTGCTTATGCTCGGGGTGGTGCTGCTTGTCGTGGGCTTCGGCTTCAAGGTGTCGTCCGCGCCGTTCCACATGTGGACGCCGGACGTTTATCAGGGCGCGCCGACGCCGGTGACCGCGTTCATGGCCGTTGGCCCGAAGGCCGCGGCCCTCGCCGCCCTGTTCCGCGTGTTCACCGAATCGCTGCCGGAGCTGTCGTCCACCTGGGAGACCGTGCTCATCGTGGTGGCGGTGCTCACCATGGTCATCGGCAACCTCGGCGCCATCGTGCAGACGAATATCAAGCGCCTGCTCGCGTATTCCAGCATCTCCCACGTCGGCTACCTGCTGATGGCGGTGATCGCCAAGAATTCCATCGCCACGGCGAGCCTGCTGTTTTACATGCTGGCCTACGCGTTCATGATCTTCGGCGTGTTCGGCATCATCGTCATGATGGGGCGGGATGGCGAGGAAAACCTGGAAATCGAGAATTACGCGGGGCTCGGGTACAAGCACCCGCTCCTCGCCCTGTCGATGACGGCATTTTTGCTGTCCCTCGGCGGCTTGCCGCCGTTCGCCGGCTTCGTGGCGAAATTCTACATCTTCTCCGCCGCCCTCAAGGAAGGCCTGGTCGCGCTGGTGGTGATCGCGGTCCTCAACAGCGCCGTGTCCTTCTACTATTATCTCAAGGTCATCGTCTTCATGTACATGAAGGAGCCCACGGAGGAGATCCGGGTGACCCTCTCGCCCATCACCCTGTTTGTTGTGGCCGTCTCGGTGATCGCGACGATCGAACTCGGAATTTTCCCGGACACCATCATTGCGCTCGCGCAGAATTGATTGCGGGCCGGTGGTTTTGGCCCTTCCTCACCAGGAATAAAGCCCGACCATGAAAATGCATCACCTGTCGAAGGAAGCGGTGGAAAGCATCCTGGAAAAGGTGCGCGTGGTGGTGGAGAGCGGCGATTACACGCCGGAGAGAATAGAAGAATTGTTCAAGCTTTCCCAGGTCGACCCGGAAAAATTCCTCGAATGCAAGGCACACGAAATCCAGAAGGATAAAGTGAACTTCGAGCTCGACCCGGAAAAGGGCATCCGTTTTTTCGACCCGTTCAACTTCTTTACCGGCGGTATCTACAAGGATGTGGACGGGCTGACGGTGTGGACGGTGGACAACCTGAAGGAACCCTGGTCCTACTGACCCGGCGCCGGCAAACGCGCGGCGCGGAAACGGGCTGTAGCGCCCGCGCCCCCGGGGACGGGGGCTGCTTCACGTTCGAAAGGCCTAGGGAGGGCACCGCCGGGCGCGCTGGCGGTGAATGCGGTCAGGCTTTTTCCTGATCCTTGCTGTAGTCGTAGGAGCCTTTTCTGGGCAGCGCCGAGGTGAATGCATCGGACGCCTCTTTCATGGCCCTGTCCTTGGCCTCGCCTTCTTCCTGGGCCTGTTTCCTGGCCAGCGCTTCCTTTTCCTCGTCGCTCAGCTCGTTGCCGTCGGCGTCTTTTCCCTCGAGGGCGGCCTTGCCCTCTTCCGCCTTCGCGGTCTCCTCGTCGTCCTCCTGCGCTTCCTTCATCGAGGATTTGAAATTCTTGATGCTGCGGCCGAACGCGCTGCCGATCTCGGGCAGTTTTCCTGCGCCGAAAATGATCATAATGATGATCAGGATGATCATCAATTCGGGAAACCCGATTCCCATCATGGTAGAACCCTCCGAAAATTTTTTGCCCCCGCGTTGGCGGGCGAATAGGCCCGCAAATGCGGGAAAAGTATTGCGGTGATTAAGTTTAGCCTTTTTACTTCCCGAATTACAAGGGCAAATAACAGCGCCGGAGGCAGGGCGGGAAAATTGTCCCCATCTTTTCGGGGCGGCGAGGCTCAGCCTTTTCTCAGGGCCTCGATGGCCTTTTTGTAGTTCTTACTTTTAAACACCGCCGATCCGGCCACCAGCACATTGGCGCCGGATTCCTTGATGTCGCCCGCGTTGTCGGCCTTCACGCCGCCGTCCACCTCGAGGTCGAACTCGTGCTCGTAATGCCCCATGATTTCCCTCAGGTTCATGATCTTGTCGAGCATGGAGGGGATGAATTCCTGGCCGCCAAATCCGGGGTTCACCGACATGAGCAGCACCATGTCGATGTCGTGCAGCACTTCCTCGAGGCTGGAGAGCGCCGTCGCCGGGTTGAGAACCACCCCGGCCCTGACACCCAGCTCGCGGATGGATTGCAGCGTGCGATGAAGGTGGCGGCACGCCTCGACGTGCACCGTGAGGATGTCGGCGCCCGCGTCGGCAAAATCCTTGATGTACCTGTCGGCATCCTCGATCATCAGGTGGACGTCGAGCGGCAGTTTCGTCACCTTGCGCACGGATTCGACCACGCCGGGGCCGATGGTGATGTTGGGCACGAAGTGCCCGTCCATCACGTCGATGTGAATCCAGTCCGCACCGGAGTCTTCCACCGCCTTGATCTCGTCGCCCAGGCGGCTGAAGTCGGCGGATAATATGGAGGGGGCAATCTTGACCATCGTTCACTCCTGTTCCTTTCATGGAAAGGACCGGTAATTTGGAGGTGAGGATATCATAACGCCAAACGCTTTAGCCATCACTTTCTTGGGCATCAGCCCGCGCGTCACCCCTTCCCGGCTGGCGCTGGCCAAGCCGGGCCACTTGCCTTATAATGAAATGTCTTTTTCCTACTAACCGCTGCTCTCCATGCCCACGATTATCACACGCTCCCGAGAACGCCTGAGAGATTTTCTGATGCAGGATCACAACCTGCTCCTGCTCGCCGCCGTGATCGGCTTCCTGGCCGGGTTCGCGTCGACGCTGTTCCGCTGGATGATCGCGTTTTTCGAATCCATCTTTTCCGGCGAGGGTCTCGCCTCGCTGCACGTGCCCGAGGGGCTGCATCCCTATCTCCTGCCCTTCATGCCCATGCTGGGCGGCGCGACCATCGGCGCCATTTGCCATTTCTTTCCCAACGCGGTGAAGGAAAACGGCGTGCACCGGGTGATGCAGGATGTGGCGCTCAAAGGCGGCAAGATCCGCAAGCACACGATGCTCACCTGCTCGTTCACCTCGGCGATCACCATCGGCTCCGGAGGTTCGGCCGGGCGCGAGGGGCCGACGGTGCAGATCGGCTCCGCCGTGGGTTCCGCCCTCGGCCAGCTTTTGCACCTGTCCACCGAGCGCGTGCAGGTGCTCGTGGGCTGCGGCGCGGCGGCGGGCATCGCCGCCTCGTTCAACGCGCCGATCGCCGGCGTCCTGTTCGCGCTGGAAATCATCCTGGGCGATTTCACCCTGCACACCTTCAGCCCGATCATCATCGCCTCGGTCATCGGCACCGCCACCGGGCGGGCCCTCGAAGGCAACGAGATCACCTTTCTCATCCCCGTGCACGAACTGGTGAGCCACACCGAGATCGCCTTTTACCTTGTTCTCGGGCTGTTCTGCGGCCTGGCGGCGCGGGGCTTCACGAAGCTCTATTTTTTTATCACCGCCTACTTCAAGGAAAAGCTGAACGTGCCGAAAGCGGCGAAGCCCGCCCTCGGCGGCCTGGCCGTGGGGTTGATCTCGATCTTTTTCCCGGAGGTTCTGGGCAACGGTTACGGCGTCATGGAGGAGGCGTTCACCGGGCAGGTGGTGTGGACGGTGGCGCTCATGCTGATTTTCCTTAAAATGGTTTCCACCTCCCTCACCCTCGGCTCGGGCGGCCTCGGCGGCGTGTTCGCCCCGTCGCTGTTCATCGGTGCCATGCTCGGCGCCGTCTTCGGCACGGCGATCCATGCGATCTTCCCCAACCTGAGCGCTTCGCCAGAAACCTACGCCGTGGTCGGCATGGGCGCCGTCGCGGGGGCGGTGATGCAGGCCCCGCTCACCAACATCCTCATGCTGTTTGAGCTCACCAACGATTACACCCTCATCCTGCCGGTGATGGTGGCGTGCATCGTGTCCGCCTACACCTACCGCGGCTTCACTAAACATTCGTACTACATCCAGTATCTGCTGAACGATGGCATCAACATCAAGCACGGCCGCGAGGTGTCGATCCTGAACTCCATCCGCGTGCAGGATGTGATGAGCCGGCACGTCACCACCATCCCCGAGGAAATGCCGTTCCGTAAAATCCTGGAGACCATTTCCTATTCGAAAAATTTCTACTTCCCCGTCATCGACAGCAAGGGGGACATGACCAGCATCCTCTCCTTTAACGACATCCGCGAGATGATCTTCGAGGAAGGCCTCGAGGACCTGGTTCTCGCCAACGACCTCGCCACCCGGGACGTCTACACCCTGAAACCCGAAAACAACATCAACGAGGCCATGGAGCTTTTCGCCCGCCTGGATGTGGAGCAGCTCCCCGTCGTCCGCTCCGAGGACGCGGGCAAGGTCATCGGCATGGTCAACCGGGGCGACGTGATCGCGGCCTACAACCGGGAAGTCCTGGTCGCCGGGTTCGATCGCTGAGTCTCTGGCATGACCGCCCGCCCGGCCCTCCTGCTTTTGGCGTTGGGGTTGATGCTCGTCGCCTGCCAGCCCGACAACGAATCTCCCGCCCGGCGCACGCGCTTTCTCATGGGCACGCTGGTGGAGATCGTCCTCGCCGACGGGGCGGACAAGAAGGCGGAGGAAGCGGCCAACCGGGCGTTCGCCGAGATGGCCCGGCTCGAGGCCATGTTCAGCTCGCACCAGCCCGATTCCTTGCTGTCGCGGGTCAACGGGGCGGCCGGCGGCGATTTCACGCCGGTGCCGAAGGAATTTCTCGAGGTGGTCCGCCGCGGCCTCGCCTGGGGCGCGGCGTCCAGGGGCGCCCTCGCCCTCACCCTCGGGCCCGTGGTGGAGCTTTGGCATTTCGACGCCGAGGCTTCCGGGCCGCCGCCCTCCCCGCAAGTTCTTAAAGAGGCGCTCACGCGGGTGGACGACGCCGCCATCGAACTGCGCGGTGATCAAATCCGGCTTGCCCGCCCGGGGATGAAGCTCGACCTCGGCGCCATCGCCAAGGGCTACGCCGTGGATCGCGCCCTCGCCGTGCTTCTGGAGGGCGGCGTCGAAAACGCCCTGATCAACGCAGGCGGCGATCTCGCCGTACTCGGCCGGCCCAGCCCGGGGCACGCCTGGAAGGTCGGCCTGCAGCACCCGAGAAAACCCGAGGCGCTCATCGCCGCCCTCGATGCCGAGGGCATCGCCGTGGCCACCTCGGGCGATTACCAGCGTTATTACCTGCACAACGGGGTCCGCTACCATCACATCCTCACCCCCGCCACGGGCATGCCGGCGGCAGGCCTCATCGCCGTCACCGTGGCCGCGCCGAGCACCGCTGATGCCGACGCGCTGGCGACGGCGGTGTTCGTCCTCGGCCGCGATAAGGGTTTAAAGTGGATCGAATCGATTGAAGGCGTGGAAGCGATGGTGGTCGATGCTTCCCTGGAGACGGAGTTTTCCAGCGGCTTCAAAAACCTGCCGGGCTTCGAACTGACGGGTTTTTAACGCGGCTTGCGCGTGGCGACTGGGAATCGGCGGAGTTTTCCGGCGGCATCAAAAACCTGCCGCGGGCTTCGAACTGACGGGTTTTTAGAGCAGCCGGGCCGCTCGGGCGGGAGTATCAGCGGCTCGAATAATACCAGCAGAACAGAAAACCGACGAGAACGAGAAAGGCGGACAGTGGCATCATCTGCAGAAAACTGTGCAGGCCCAGCATCGATTGCGGGTCGACGGCCCATTGCTGAACCGAGGAGCCCTCGCTGTACATGTCCTTGATGGCGCCCAGCACCGGCTTGGGCTCCCATTTCGCGTTCTGAAGATCGAGGTAGCCGTAGATCTGGCTGCACAGGATGATAAAGCCCGCGGCGATCATGCCGCCGCCGACGATGAGGAACGGCATGTCGATCTGCATGAAATAGCAGATCGCAAGCCCAATAAGTATGATGACGACCAGTGCACCCATAACGGCTTAACTCCCGATTGAATTTATGGGAAATTCATTGTAATTCACTACTATTATAAGGTATTTAAAAAAAATTTACTTGTCAACACCTTCGCCAGGGGCACCTGGGTGGGGACGGGTCAGTTGAGCGCGGTGCAATCGTGCTCCAGGTTGCATTCCGCCACATAGGTGCGGCGCATGCCCTTTTCATCCGCCACCAGGACGTGGTACCAGGGCTTGTCCCTGGGCGGCCGGGTTCTCGCCATTTGCTCGTACCATTCATCGCTCAGCTGGAACTCGAGGTCGATGTCGACGATGATGCCGCGGTAATCGAAGAGCAGGTGGTGGATCGGCTGGCCGATGGAGAATTTGGTGCGCGAGGTGCTCATGGGGACATTATTCCTGCATGGACGGTTATTCCTCCGCCAGTATATACCGGAATTCAAATATCGGAACAACTATTTGAGGTTTTTAACCAGGGGGGTCAGGCCTCGCCGCGCGAGGGTTTGAAACGCTTCAGCAAAAGCGAATTGCTCACCACCGACACGGAGCTGAACGACATGGCCACGGCGGCGAAAATCGGCTGAAGCAGGAGGCCGAACTCCGGGTACAGCACGCCGGCGGCGATGGGGATGCCCAGGCAATTGTAGAAAAACGCCCAGAATAGGTTCTGCCGGATCTTTTCCAGCGTCCTCCGGCTGAGTTCGATGGCGTCGGCGACGGCGTTCAGGTCGTGGCTCATGAGGGTGATGTCCGAGGCCTCCATGGCGACATCGGTGCCCGAGCTAAGCGCAATGCCGATATCGGCGCGGGCCAGTGCCGGCGCATCGTTGATGCCGTCGCCGACCATGGCGACGAAGCGGCCGCCCTCCTTGAAACGGGCGATTTCGTCCGCCTTGCCCTCCGGCAGCACCTCGGCGCGCACGGTCTGGATATCGAGCTGGCTCGCGATGGCGCGCGCGGTTTCGGGGTTGTCTCCTGTCACCAGGGCCACCTCGAGCCCCAGCTTGACGAGCCTCTGGACAGCTTTCTTGGCCTCCGGCCTCAGGGTGTCGGCGGCGGCGACAACCCCCGCCGCCTCGCCGTTCAGGGTGACGAGCATCGGGGTTTTTCCCATGTCCGCCAACTGGCCGACCGGTTCCTCGAAGCGGGAATCGTCCCGCCCCGCCTCCCGCATCATCTTGAGGTTGCCGATCGCCACCTGATAGCCCCCCACCTGGCCGCTGACGCCGAACCCCGGCAGCGCGGTGAACGCCTCCACCGCCAGAAGCTTGAGCTTCTGCCGCCCGGCTTCGGCCACCACGGCGCGCGCAAGGGGGTGTTCCGAGGCCTTCTCCAGCGAGGCCGCCAGGGCGAGAAGACGATCCGGCGGCACCGGGCAGCCCTCGAGGGTGATGACGTCGGTCACCTCGGGCCGGCCGCGGGTCAGGGTGCCGGTCTTATCGAAGACGACGGTGTCGAGCTTGTGCACCTTTTCCAGGGTTTCGCCGCCCTTGATGAGGATGCCGAGTTCGGCCCCCCGGCCCGTGCCCACCATGATGGCGGTGGGCGTCGCGAGACCCAGGGCGCAGGGGCAGGCGATGATGAGCACGGAAATGAAGATCATCAGCGCGAACACGAACGGCGGCGCGGGAAGCGGCACCAGTTGGCCGCCCAGGGCGAACCAGAAGACGAAGGCCAAAACAGCGATGCCGATGACGGTGGGCACGAACACCGCCGCCACCCTGTCCGCCAGGCGTTGCACCGGGGCCTTGCTGCCCTGCGCTTCCTCCACCAGCCGGATGATCTGCGCCAGAACCGAATCGCGGCCGACGCGCTCGGCGGTCATCTTGAAGAATCCCGTGGTGTTGATGCTGGCGCCGATGACCGCATCGCCCGGCGCCCTATCGACGGGAACGCTCTCGCCGGTGATCATCGACTCATCGATGGCGGCGGCGCCTTCGACGATGCGGCCGTCGACGGGCACCCGCTCGCCGGGGCGGACGATCAGCCTGTCACCCGGCACCACATCGGCGATGGCCACCTCCACTTCCTGCCCGTCCTTCTCCAGGCGCGCGGTCTTCGGCTTAAGGCCGATGAGCTTGCGAATTGCGCCCGAGGCTCGGCTCTTGGCGCGCGCTTCCATCCAGCGGCCGAGCAGCACCAAGGTGATGATGACGGCGGAGGTGTCGAAATACACCACCACCTGGTCGCCAAGAAAATGCAGGGTGTCGGGAAACAGGGTGGCGAAGGCGCTGTAAAAATAGGCGGCCGAGGTGCCCACCGCGATCAGGGTGTTCATGTCGACGGAGCCGTGCCTCGCGCCCTTGAAGGCGCCGCGGTAAAAAACCGCCCCGCTCAAAAACTGCACCGGCGTGGCCAGGGCGAACTGCCAGCCGTGGCCGAGGCCAAAGGCCATGCCGCCGGCCATGATCGCCGCCGTGAACAGCGCGGCGCTCGCGAAGCGGAGCAGCATGGCGCGGGATTCCGCCGCCTGCCGGTCCTCGCCTTCCGCCGCTTGCTCAGCATCCTGGGGCGCGAGCGTGTAGCCAAGGGAGGCGAGCGCCTCCTGAAAATCCCCCACCCCGGTGAGGGCGGGAACGTAGGCCACGCGGGCGCGCTCGGTGGCGAGGTTCACCTCCACCTCGAGGACCCCCTCCAGCCTTAAAAGCGCCTTCTCGACCCGCGACACGCAGGAGGCGCAGGTCATGCCGCCCACGGCGTACTCCTCCTGCCTGCTCGGCACGCGAAAACCCAGGCTTTCGATGGCTTTGGCGATGCCGGCGAGGGAAACCCGCTCTCGGTCGAACTCCACCGAGGCGCGCTCGGCGGCGAAGTTCACGCTGGCGCGCTCCACCCCGGCGAGCCCGGAGAGCTTCTTCTCGATGCGGGCGGAGCAGCTCGCGCAGCTCATGCCCTCCACCGGAACCTGAACCTGATGTGATTTTTCCGCCGCCAGAGTCATATCGCAATCGTCCATTGAAGGCTATCTATAGTATGATACACCTCATTCACCCAGAGGAGCAGCGGCAAGGGTTCTTTTTTGCCGCCATCGCCTTTTCATTTTTGAGGGAGGAGACACCATGAGAGCCCGATTTTCAGTGGAGCGCCTGGCCCACGCATTCTACACCGCCCTGCTGCTTACGGGCGTGTTCGCCTCACACGCCGCAGCCGAGACCCGGGTCATCGACCTGACCCACGCTTTTGACGAAACCACCATCTACTGGCCGACGAGCCAGTCGTTTCACCTCGACGTGGTGCACAAGGGACCGACCGGCAAGGGATACTGGTACGAATCCAACAACATGAGCGCGTCGGAGCACGGCGGCACTCACCTAGACGCACCGGCGCACTTTTTCCAAGGCAGCTGGCATGTCGACGACATCCCGCTCAGCCGCCTGATCGCTCCGGGCATCGTCGTCGATGTGGCGGGGAAAGCGGCCAACAAGGCGGACTACCTCATCAGCAAGCAGGATTTTCTCGACTGGGAGGAACGCCACGGCGCCATCGCCCCTGGCAGCATCGTTCTCGTCCGCACCGGCTGGGAAGACCGCTGGCCGGACAAGAAGCGCTACCTGGGCACCGACCAGCCCGGCGATGTCGAACACCTCCTTTTTCCGGGGTTCAGCGAGGAAGCGGCGATGTTCCTGGCGCGCGAGCGCCGCGTCGCCGCCATCGGCCTCGACACGCCCAGCCTGGATCACGGGCCGTCGAAGGACTTTCTCGCGCACCGCGTGTTCGGCGAAGCCAACGTGCCCGGCTTCGAGAACGTGTGCCAGCTCAAAAACCTGCCGCCCAAGGGCTTTCGCGTCATAGCGCTGCCCATGAAGATCGGCCAGGGCAGCGGCGCGCCGCTGCGCATCGTGGCGGAGGTCGACTCCTGAGCGCCAGCCCGCCCAGGTTCAGTTTTTCGTCAGCAGGTTTTTCAGGATGAAGCCGCCATAGAGGAGAAGGAGAATGGCGATGAGGACCTTGGAAAACGAGGCGGTGTCGAGCGCGATGCTGAACAGGTAGAGCCCGCCGCCCGCGAGTGCCGCGCCCAGCACGAAATAGCCCACCCCTTTAAGAAAAGGCAGCCGGTCGCCTTTCGAGCGGCCCGATTGCTTCTGCTTGAGCTGCCAGCGCCATTTCAGGACGTAATAGGTGTGCTGAACCCAGGACGCCAGGCTCGTGTCCTCCACCAGGCCGGCGTTGCAGAACATGCAGTGATTATCGCTATTGCGATTGGGGAAACCGCAGTTCAGGCATAGCCGGGTGTCGAGATTCGAATCGACGGCGTCCTCGTTTTCGGGCTGGTCCTTCATGGAGCGGGGTTCCGTTTGCGGGCCTCGGGCTTGCCCGCGCCAGCTTTGAGGTGAAAAACAAATTGATTTTATGTAATATAAAAAGTTTAAACCCTTTGTGAAAAAGAGTCAATCTTCAATGGCGGCAGGGCAAGCCGCCACAACCTGTAATTCCCCGGGAGGCGGCATGCGCGGTTCAGTCACATTATTGTTGGCCATTGGTTTCAGCTTGGCGTTGATTTCGTCTCCGGCTCGCGGCGAGGGCGTGGATGAAAACATGGTCCTGATTCCAGCCGGGGCGTTCATCATGGGCAGCAAGCAATCCCTCATCGAGCTCGATCCCGCCGACCTAATGAACACCGACCGCCACGCCCTCGGGCCGGAGGACCCGGCGCACGAAACAGTTCTCGACGCGTATTACATCGACCGCTACGAGGTGACCAACGGCGATTATGCAAAATACGTCCTGGCCACCGGCGCGGCGAAGCCCGCCTTCGACGACAATCCCGACTTCAACCAGCCCGGCCAGCCGGTGGTGGGCATCAACTGGAAGGAAGCCCGCGCCTATTGCCAGTGGCTTGGCAAGCGCCTGCCGAGCGAGGCGGAGTGGGAAAAAGCGGCGCGCGGCAAGCGGCCGGTGAAATACCCCTGGGGCGACGACGAACCTACGAGCGACAAGCTCAACCACAACGAAACGCTGGGCCGGACGGCGGCGGTGGGCTCCTACGAGGCGGGAAAATCGGACTACGGCGTTTACGATCTTTCGGGCAATGTGTCCGAATGGACTAATGACTGGCACCTGGCGGAATACTACCTGTTCTCGCCCAAGGAAAACCCCCCCGGCCCGGACAAGGGGAAGTACAAGGTCATCCGCGGCGGCAACTGGCGGAACAACGACGACGACGTGAGGCTCACCTACCGAAACGCCACCGTGCCCAGCCTGCGCAGCCAGGGCATCGGCTTCCGCTGCGTCAAAACCGCGCCCTAGCCCTTGGCGGGGCGCGCCGCAAGTATGCGGTCGAGCAGGCGTTCCGCTATCTCCAATTTCGTCATGCGCGGCCAGGGGTCCGCCCGGCCCGCCCTGTCGATCACCACCACCTGGTTCGCATCCGACTGAAAGCCTATGCCCGGCGCGCTGATGTCGTTGGCGATGATGAGATCCATGTTCTTGTGCTGAAGTTTTTCGCGCGCGCTGTCGACGAGGTTTTCGGTCTCGGCGGCGAAACCCACGACGAACTGGCGGGTCTTCTTTTCAGCCACCGTGCGTAGAATGTCCGGCGTGGGCCTCAAGGTGAGCACCAGCGGCCGATCCCCGGCTTTTTTGATTTTCTCCTTCGCCACCTGTTCGACGGCGAAGTCCCCCACCGCCGCGGTCATCACCAACACGTCCGCCGCCGCGAAATGCGCTTCCACCAGGGCCAGCATTTCCGCCGCCGCGACACAGGGGAGCACGCGCACCCCCGAAGGCGGTTCGAGCGCCGTCGGCCCGCTGACCAGGGTGACGTCGGCGCCGCGCCGGGCGGCCGCCCGGGCAATGGCGTAGCCCATTTTTCCCGATGACGGGTTGCTCAGGTAACGCACGGGATCGATGGCTTCCCGGGTCGGCCCCGCGGTCACCAGGAGTTTAAGTCCCGCGAGATCGGCCACGGGGCTCATCGCCCTACGCACTGCCTTCAGGATATCGGCGGGTTCCGCCAGCCTTCCCGGGCCCACGCTGCCGCAGGCGAGCTCGCCCTCCCCCGGGTCGACAAAGCGCGCGCCGCGCGCCTTCAGGCGGTCGATGTTCTCCCGCACCGCCGGATTCCTGTACATGCCGTCGTTCATCGCCGGGGCGATGATGGCCGGGCCCTCGAAGGCGAGGAAAAAGTTCGCCAGCGCGTCGCCGGAAAGGCCGCAGCCGAGCTTGCCCAGGGTGCCCGCCGTCGCCGGGGCGATGACCACGCAATCGGCGCTTTCCGCCTGGCGGACATGCTCCATCGACGCGGTCAACTCATTGTCGAACACCTCGACCGAAACCGGGTTCCCCGAAAGCGCCTCGAAGGTGAGCGGCTGAACGAAGCGGCCCGCGTTCTCGCTCATCACCACGCGGACCTCCGCCCCGTCTTTCACCAGCAGGCGCAAGAGCTCCACAGCCTTGTACGCGGCGATGCTGCCGGATACGCCGAGGACGACCCGCTTGCCTGCAAGTGCTCCTGCCATGTGCTCGTTCCTTATTCGGGCGAGGCCCGCGATCAGAAAAATGGATGAAAGTCTGGGTATTTACCGATTATAGGGCCGAGTGCCTTAATGATCAATGGATTTAAGGCATTCCGGGAGACCCGGCGGGATTGACTTTACAGGGGCCATTCTTTAGTATTGCCCTGAATTTTCCCGGAGCGGACCGCCCGCCCCTGCCCGCGAGCACCATGCTATGCCCGAGCTGCGCAAAGACCCGATCGTCAACCGCTGGGTGATTATCTCCACCGAGCGCGGCCAGCGGCCGCAGGAGTATCCCAGCCCGGCCCCCAAGGCGCACAGCGGGTCCTGCCCCTTTTGCCCGGGCAACGAGGGCATGACGCCGCCGGAGCTCCTTGCCTACCGGCCCAACCCCACGCCGCCCAACAGCCCCGGCTGGAGCCTTAGGGTGATCCCGAACAAGTTTCCCGCCCTCAAGATCGAGGGCGGCATGGCGCGCGTCGGCGAAG
The DNA here is from genome assembly GCA_003235465.1 of Nitrospirota bacterium. Next base: position 21,593 of record QJWD01000207.1, read on the forward strand.
GCATGTACGACCGGATGAACGGCATCGGCGCGCACGAGGTGCTGATCGAATCGCCGGATCACGAAACCGAACTCGACAACCTGCCGCCGGAGCGCATCGAAGCGTGCTTCTGGGCGTTCAAGCAGCGCTTCGTGGACCTCAAGCGGGACAAGAGGTTCCGCTACATCCTGATCTTCAAGAACCACGGCGAAGCCGCCGGCGCGTCGCTCGAGCACACGCACATGCAGCTCATCGCCCTGCCCATCGTGCCGGAGCTGGTGTCGGACGAGATCGCCGGGGCGAAGCGCCATCAGGAATACAAGGAGCGCTGCATCTTCTGCGACCTGATCGCCCAGGAACAGGGCGACCGCCGCCGGGTGGTGGCCGAGAACGACGGCTTTATTTGCGTCTGCCCGTACGCGCCGCGCTTTCCGTATGAAATGTGGCTCTTGCCGAAAGCGCACTCTCCGCGCTTCGAGGAGAGCGACGGCGACACCTTCTTTCACCTCGCCCGCCTGCTCAAGGACTGCCTCACGCGCATGCGCCGGGCGCTTGGCGCGCCGCCTTACAACCTGGTGCTGCACACCTCGCCGATCAACGGCGCCAGCGACAGCGACACCTACCACTGGCACATCGAAGTCATGCCGAAACTCACCCGGCAGGCGGGTTTCGAGCAGGGCACCGGTTTCTACATCAACCCCACGCTGCCCGAGGACGCCGCGGCGGCCCTGAGAGGCAGCCTCCCCTGAAACGAGACCCCATGCCCCGGCCGCTCAAGATCCTCTTCGCCACGCCCGAAGCGCACCCCTTCGCCAAGACCGGCGGCCTGGGCGATGTGGCCGGGGCTTTGCCGCCGGCGCTCAAGTCCCTCGGTCACGATGTCCGGCTGGTCATGCCGAAATACCGCTCGGTGCTCTCTGCGGCGGCGCCGCTTTCCCCGCTCGGCCGGGAGGTGGAAGCGCAAATCGGCCCCGACACGAGAAAAGGTTTTCTTTACGAGAGCGCGCTCGGCGGCGTCCCGGTGTATTTCATCGAGAACGACGGCTATTTCGCGCGCGATCAGCTCTACGGCACCCGCACAGGCGATTACCCCGACAACGCCGAGCGATTCATCTTTTTCTGCCAGGCCATCCTCGAAACCTGCCGGGCGATGGCGTTCATTCCCGACATCATCCACCTAAACGACTGGCCCACCGGCCTGGTTCCGGCCTACCTTAAAACCCGCGGCGGCGAGGCGTTCCGTCGCACGAAAACCCTGTTCAGCATTCACAACCTGGGCTACCAGGGCGGCTTCCCGCCGGAGAACCTGGAAATGTCGGGCCTGCCTTCCGCCCTGTTTCACCCCGGCGGCCTGGAATTCTACGGCCAGTTCAATTTCATGAAAGCCGCGCTGGCCTACGCCGACATCCTCACCACCGTGAGCCCCGAATACTGCAAGGAAATCCAGACCGCCGAGTTCGGCTTTGGCATGGAGGGCGTCCTCGCCGCCCGCAAGGGGGACCTTCATGGCGTGCTGAACGGCGTCGACTACCAGCACTGGGACCCCGCCCGGGACCCCTGGCTCGCCGCCAGCTACGGCCCGAAAAAACTCGCGGGCAAGGCGCTCTGCAAAAGCCGCCTCGAGGAACGCTTCCACCTCGCGCCCATGCCGGGCAAGCCGCTGGTCGGCATGATCACCCGCTTAAGCCGGCAAAAGGGCCTCGACCTCGCCATGCAGGTGATGGACGGCCTGCTTGAGGGCGGCGCGGGCTTCGTGGTTCTCGGCGAAGGCGAGGCGCATTACGAGGATTTTTTCCGCGGCCTGGCGGGAACGCATCCGCGCGCCGGGGCGGCCATCGGCTTCGACGAGGCGCTGGCGCACCAGGTTCTCGCCGGCTCAGACATCCTCTTCATGCCCTCCGAATACGAGCCCTGCGGCCTGACGCAAATGTACGCCATGAAATACGGTACGGTTCCCGTGGTTTCCTCCGTCGGCGGCCTGAAGGACACCGTGCGCAATTATCAGGCGGGAAGCGGGCGCGGCACCGGCTTCCGCTTCCAGCCCGGCGAAAAACGCGATTGCCTTCGCGCTTTCGGCAAGGCATTATCGGTTTACGCGGACAAGGCCGCCTGGCGCCGCCTGAGGCTCGCCGGCATGGCGGAGGATTTCAGCTGGCGGCGAAGCGCTGAAAAATACCACCGCCTTTACCTGAAGGCTCTGGGCGCCGAAACGCGCGGACGAAGAAGGCCGGCATGAAACGAGCCGCACCCGGGAGAACCTGCATGAACGCCGCTCTCTTCCATTGCCGTGGCGCTGGAGACGCTTCCCCATGAACGACGATCACCTTGGCCTCGAGATCCTCAAAGAGGTGGTGCGCATCACCAGCAGCACCCTCGACCTCGACGAGACGCTGAAGCAGATCATCCTGGTCATCAAGAACAAGATGCGCATCGACGCCTGCGCCATCTACCTCGCCGACGATCCGGGCAACCTGCTGCACCTGCGCGCCTCGAGCGGCCTGCCGGTGGAGGCCTCGGGCCGCGTCAAGCTGGAACTCGGCAAGGGGGTGACGGGCTGGGTGGCGGAGAACAAGCGCACCCTCGCCCTGCCCGAAGCCATGCAGGACACGCGCTTCATCCATTTCCCCGAAATCGAGGAGGAGCGTTTTTCCTCGATGCTCTCGGTGCCCATCCTCGTCGAGGGCGCGTGCATCGGCGTCATCAACGTCCATACCGTGGACCGGCGCGAGTTTTCAGAGGTGGATATCTCCATCGTCGAGACCATCGCCAGCCAGGTTTCTGGCGCGCTCAGGAACGCCCTCCTGTTCCACAACAGCCAGCGCCTACTCAAGGAACAGACCATCCTCTACGACATCAGCCTGGCGGTGCAGACGACGCTCAAGCTCGAGCACGGCCTCTGGGTCATCCTGAGCGGCATCACCATGGGCGAGGCGGGCGGCTTCAACCGCGCCATGCTGTTTCTCGTCAACGAGAAAACCCACAGCCTGGACGGGGAGATGGGCATCGGGCCGAATTCGCCGGAGGACGCCTCGCGCATCTGGACCGAATGGGGCAGACGCAAGATCGACATCCTCAACTGGATCATGGTCGAGGCCGACAAGGATGAATTCAAGCAGTCCCCGTTCAACCGGTTCGTCCGCTCGCTCAGATTTCCGCTCGCGGAGGAGGGCAACATCCTCACCGAAACCGCGCTCAAGAAACACCCCTTCGTGGTGACGCACGCGCAGGACCACCCGCAGGTCTCGAAGGAATTCATCGACACCCTGGGCGTCGAGGCTTTCGCCACCGTTCCCCTCATCGCGCACGAAACGGTGCTCGGCGTCATCCTGGTGGACAACCGCTACAACCACCGGCCCATCACGCAGGAGCAACTGCGCCTGCTCACCCGCTTCACCACGCACGCGAGCTGGGTCATCGAAAACACGCGCCTGTTCTCCAAGCTGCTGGACACCAACCAGGAGCTTCTGTCCACCAAGGTGCAGCTCATCGAAAAGGAAAAGCTCGCCGCGCTCGGCGAGGTCTCGGCGGAGGTGGCGCACGAGATCAGGAACCCCCTCGTCTCCATCGGCGGCTTCGCCCGCCGCCTGGAAGACAAGCTGCAAAAACTCGTGGAGCGGCATGGGGAGATCGACGGGCTGGCGCGCGCCGTCGAGTATTCGAATATCATCCATACCGAGGTCGGCCGCCTCGAACAGCTGCTTAAAAACATCCTCCTCTATTCCGAGGCGGGCGCGCTCAACCGGGAAGAGGTGGACATTTCCGAGCTCATTGACGAGACCATCGCCATCTTCAAATCCGGATTTTATGGCCGCAACATCAAACTGAATTACAACCCCGCGAGAAACCTGCCGGCGCTCAGCCTCGACAGGCACAAGATAAAGCAGGTGTTCACCAACCTCTTCTACAACGCCATGGACTCCATGCCCGAAGGCGGAGAGTTGACCATAGAAATCCTCCCGCTCGCCGGAGATGGCGCCGAAGGCTACCAGACCGTGCGCATCGAGGACACCGGCGGCGGCATCCCCGAAGACGTGTTCAAGAACATCTTCAACCCGTTTTTCACCACCAAATCGTCGGGCACGGGTCTTGGCCTTTCGATCTGCCGCAAGATCATCGAGGGCCATGGCGGCACCATCCATATCGTCAACAATATTGGCACCGGCATCATCGTCATCATCCATTTACCATTGCAAAACAGCGCCGATTATTATAAAAACTAATATCCCCGCGCCCCTTCAACCCCCGGCTGTCTTTTGGCGGTTGAAATCTGACGGCAGCCTTCCCGGCACAGGCGCAAGCGGGTTTACCCTGAGGAACCCATGAAGAAAATTCTGGTGGTGGACGACGAGGAAAACATCCGCCTCTTGTACCGC
>QJWD01000039.1 GCA_003235465.1 Nitrospirota bacterium
TCTGAATCTCGTTGGTCAGCAAGGGAATAGGATTTTAGTGCTATCTCATTGGTGATCATTATAGTTCCGGGCGAGCAGCGAAGGGGGAATCGCGAGGCGACGGGCGACGGCTTTAAAACATCAATCCTTATGTTCGGCGCGGATGTCGCTCAGTTTGAGGGAGAATCTGGCCGAGGCGATGAGCCAGCCGATAAGGCCGCAGACGATCTCGCGCGCGCGCTTCATCAGGGTGAAGGCGAGGCCGAGGCCCTGGTCGAAGGATAGCACCTGGAATAGCAGGATGGAGCCGCCCTCGTAGACGCCGAGGCTGCCGGGGATGAAAAACCCCAGGCCTTTCACCAGCATGATGATGGCTTCGATCATGAACGCGTCCATGAGGCTCACCGGCTGCCCGAGCAGGTAGAGCAGGGTCCAGGTTTCCAGGCTGCCCATGGCCCAGCCGGTGTAATGCAGGTAATTGGAGCGCAGGAATTCGTCGTGGTGGTTGCGGTAGAACTGGGTCAGGTGATGGTCGAGCTTGATGATTTTATCGTGCAGCCGTTCGAGGAAGACCAGGTTCCAGCGCTGGCTGAGCGCATGCGACACCCTGCTGAAGACGCCCTTGTGCAAGGTCAAGACGATGGCGTAGGTCACCAGCGCCGCGCCGCACGTCGCGCCGATGAGCGCCGCCGTCGCCAGGGGCGACAGGTCCACCTGCAAAACGAGCAGGAAGAGGCCGGTGAAGATGAACAGGATCTCGGTGATCACGAGAGCCGCCTTGTCCATGACGATGGTGGCCAGGGCGACCGGCGAGGGGATGTGGTATTTCTTCAGCATCCACAGCCGGGCCACATCGCCGCCGATGTGGGCGGTGGGGGTGAAGTTGTTGATGAATTCGCCGGCGATGCGCATCCAGTACAGGTGGGAGAAGCTCAGGCGGTATTTCGCAAACGGCGGCGGAAAGGTGCACACCCACGCCCAGGTATTGACGTAGTTGGTCAGCAAAAAGGGCAGGAAGATAAACCCCGCTTTCCAGCCGATGTCGGCGAGGGGCGAAAAGGCGTTCTGCCAGCCAATGGTCTGGTACAGGTAGACGGCGAGCCCGAGGCCGAGGAGGCCGGTGACGAGGGCGGTCTTTTTCATTCAGCCCGTGCTCCCGGTGGGGTTGGTCTCTTCTTCGGCTTGCTGGGTTTCACGGTCGAGTGCGTCTTGCCTTTCACGGGGTTTCTGGGTGGCCGGGCATTCTACAACAGCTTCGCCCGTTTGCCCAACCAATTGGGCCCTAAGCGAAGGCGGGGGAGGGCGGGCGCTAGCGCGAGCGGATCATCCAGAGGATTTTCCTGAGCGACGAGCCGCCGCCCCGGGCTTTTTTGGCTTCCTCGATGGCTTTTTCCCAGTCGCCGGTGATCACCTTCTGACCTGGGAGAAGGCCGGAGAGGACTTGCACGTGGATGGGGTTTTCGAGCCCGGTTTCGATGGGCACCTCCACCGCGCCGCCCTCTTCGAGGACCATCGCCACGCGGCCGTTCTGGCCCTCGCGCACCCCCGCGCGGGAAACGAACACGGCGTCCGCCACGCGGTCGATGATGATGTCGATATTGGCCGACATGATGGGCTTGAGCCTGGTTTTGCCTTCGCCCTGAATCTCTATTTTAACCTTGAAGATGGTGATGCTGCTCTCCACCAGGCCCTGTGGCGCGATGCGCTCGACGACGCCCGAGTAGGTGACGCCGGGGTAGGCGTCGGCGGTGATTTCGACCTTCTGGCCCTTTTTAACCTTGCCGATGTCGGTCTCGTCGACGTCGGCGGTGATGTAGAGGGTGGAAATGTCGGCCAGGGTAGCGAGCGGCGTGCCGCCGGAGACGTTGGAGATGCCCGAGGCGATGATCTGCCCTTCCTCCACCTGCTTCTCCAGGATGACGCCGGAGAGCGGCGCGAAGATCTCGGTTTCCTCGAGCCGTTCCAGCGCCTCGTCGAGGGTGATCTGGGTGCGCGCGACTTCCGCCTCGGCGAGGGCGACCTCGTCTTCCTTGATGGCGATTTCGTGCACCGTGTCCTTGGCCGCCTGGGCGCGCGCCCGGGCCTGGATGAGGTTCTCGGTCTCAACCTTGAACTCGGTTTCGGCGGCATCCAGGGTTTCGCGCGCCGCGAACTGTTTTTCGAACAAGTCGCGCTGGCGGCGGAGTTTGTCCGCCGCTTCCTTCAGGCTGGCCTCGGCGGATTCCACCTCCGAGAGGGCGGTCTGAATGTCGGTGGCGTAGCGGGTTTTCTGCAACAAGAGCGACGATTTCGCCTTGTCGAGCTTCGCCTGGCTGCTCGAGAGCTCGGCGCGGGCCTTGGCGACGTTGCGCTTTTCGTCCGATTTGTCGAGCTGGATCATCAACTGGCCGCGGCGCACCGGGTCGCCCGCCTGCAGGGGAAATTTCAGCACCTCGCCGCTGGCCTTCGATTTGACCTCCACCTTGAATTTCGGCTCCACCACACCCTTGGCGGAGATCTTGAACACGAACTCCCCCTGAAGGACGTCGGTGGTCTTGAAATCGACCTTGAGCGGCTCCTCGGGCGCTTCCGGCGCGGCAGCCACGAGGTAAAGAACCGCGGCGAAGAGCGCCAGCCCAAGGGCCCAGATCAGCTTTTTCATGAATCGTTTTTCGGGGCCAGGGTGATATTGTGCTGTTCCAGGGTGGTGGCCATCGCCTGGCGAAGTTTGATGCGCGATTTGTTGTAGTCGATGATGGCCTTGATCTCCTTGCTCTGTTCCTCGGCCAGGTCTTCCTGGAATTCAAGCACGTTGAAGCTGGTGGAGAGGCCGACCTCGAATTTCTTCTCCTCGGCGCTCAACTTTTCCTCGGCCAGCTTGCGCGCCACGCGCGTCGCCTGCACGCGCTTGACGTCGGTCTCGATCTGCCTGTCGGCCTCGCGCACCTCGACGATGATCTGCTTCTCCAGGTCCTTCATGTCCATCAACAGCTGCGCGGCTTCCAGGCGCGAGGCGGTGAGGCGGCTCTTCGCCGACCGGTTGCCGATGGGGTAGCTGAGCTGGATGCCGACTTTCCACTGGAAAAACTCGGTGGAGAACATTTCCGACAGGGCCTTGTCGTAGCTGCCATCGAAAGTGGAACTGCCCGGCGGATTGGCGTTGCCGGCGATGCCGTTCAGGCCCAGGCTGCCGATCAGGTCCATGGCGGGGAACAACTGGTTCTCGTTGTACTTGATCAGGATGCTCTTGTTATCGAGATCCACCTTCTTGGCCAGGTATTCCGGCCGTTTTTCGAGCGCCTCATGGATCGACTCGGCTAGGTTCGGAAGGTTGTCCGGCTCGAAGGCGGGCGGGTCGAGCGGCACCACCTTTTTCATGCCGTGGGCGCCGCTCAGGTCGATATTGATGATGTTTTTCAGGGTGTCCTCGGTGTCTTCGATCAGGTTGCCGGCGGAGAGCAATAGCTCCTCGCGCGAGGCCACCTCGGAGAGGGCCTGGAGGATTTCCAGCGGCGCGAGCGTCCCCACTTCGACCTGGGCGCGCACCCGGGTCTCGAAGTCCTTGGCGCGCCTCAGGGACTTTTCCTTGACCTTGAGGTCCTCGATGCTGAATACCAGGTCCCAGTAGATCGATTCGGCGTCGCTCACCGTGTCGATGACCTTTTTATTGAAATCGTGCTGGGAGATCTTGAGATCGTTGCTGGCGATGTAGATTTCCCGCTTGTTGTTGTCGATGCCGAAATTCTTGAGCAGCGGCTGGGTGAGGTCGAGCTGCAAGTCGGACCGGTACAGGGGGTCGAGGGTCTGCGAGGTGCGGCTGGTGACGTTGCGATTGTTGTTGAACGTCAACTCGTAATCGCCGCCGGTCACCACTTTTTGCTTGAAGAACAGGTTCCAGTCGAGGTTTTCGTCACGGGCGCTGTTGGTGGCGGATTGAAAGCTGATGGCCACCGGCCGGTTTTCCTGATTGAAGGACAACTCGCCGCCCACCGAGGGGTCGAACACCGCCATGCGGTCGAGAATGTCCTGCTCGCGGATCTGCGAGTCGAATTCCTGCACCTTGATCGAGACGTTGTTCCTGAGCGCCTGCTCAACCACGGTGGCCAGGCTGAGCTCCAGGATCTCGGCGTGGGGTTCGGCGGCGGGCGGGGGAGCCGCCTCCTCGGCTAACGCCTGCGTCCTTATTGATAATAAAAGCATCGCCAGGGCAATGATCGACAATAGACGGTATCGCGGCATGGTTTCTTGTCTCCCGGAAAAATGAATATGACGGGTGGGGGCGGGCCGCCCTCCCGGAGCCTTCCCGCTGTTTGGGGCGGGGGTCCCCCGTCGATAAAATGGATTATTTTTCAAGTCGATACCCCTTTTAGACGGGAGGGCGGCGAAAACCAACCCGCCGGGCCGCCGGCCTACCGCAAGTGAATATGGCCACTTTGGGCTGCATCGCCTTGGAGGAAGCCCGTCGAAACAGTGGCAGGGCCAAAGAATTCAATGGCCCGCGAAAACGATAAAAATCGCCTGCTTTTGGATGCGGCCATTGTAACTTGTTTTAATTTCTTGTTAAAGTCCTATTTTTCAATAAATTTCAGCAAACGGGCCGGGGCAAAAAAAATGCGCCGGGGTGCGGTTTTTTGTTGAATCTTTTACATTAACAGTGTAATTTTTTTATGACAGTGCGATGGACTTTGGTATCGGCCAGTGATTTCAATGCCTTATTTCCGCTATCGAGGAGCGTCGCCATTTGTTAATTTTTTGTTGAGAATACCATCATGCAACGAGTTACCGCGGCAGACATTCTGAAAGTGGTTCCCATCACGCGCAAGACGCTCTGGCTATGGCAGAAGAAATACCGTTTCTTTCCCGACCCGGTCAAGGAGGCGCATCCCGGCGGCAAGGGCATCGTCGGTTATTATCCCGCCTGGGTCGAGGAACGCTGCAAGAAGGTTTACGCGCTGCAGAAGAAGGGCTACACCATCAGCATGATCAAGGAATACCTGGACCGCGAGGAGGAGGAGAAGTCCGTCCGCAAAATCCTGATTGTCGACGACGAAAAGAAATTCACCCAGTTGCTCAAGAAGTTTTTTGAAAAGAATGGCTTTGTGGCGCAAGTCGCCTACGACGGCCTGGATGCCGGGCTGAAGGCGGCGCAGTTCATGCCCTCTATCATCATCCTGGATATCGCGTTGCCCGGAATCAACGGCATGGAGGTGTGCCGCAACCTGAAATCCAACCCGCGCACCAGCAATATCAAGATCATCACCATCTCAGGCGACCTGCGCCATTCGGAAAAGGTGATACTCGATGCCGGCGCCGACATCTATTTCACCAAACCGGTGGATTTCGACGACCTGTTGCGCGTGTGCGACGAGTTTGTCAGCAACCCGGAGCTGGTTTGACTTAAGCCCCAACGGTGAATTAAGCCCCAATGCCTGGGCGGGGGAGGGGGTTCTACCTAGCCTGCTCCCGCCCACCGTCCCCCTGGTGTCTCTATATCAAGCTTATCCTTGGAGGAATTGCGCTAATATGGTATAAGCGTACTCGTTCCACTTCCATTTTGCTCCAAGGCCTTGATTTTATGAAAACCGTTACACCCCAGGCACCGGAAATCGTCGCCCTCGAAGGCGCGGCGAAAGAGTTGCGCCTGAAAATCCTCGAAATCATCCACCGCGCCGGTTCCGGCCATCCCGGGGGCAGCCTGTCCGGTGTGGACCTTCTCACCGCGCTGTTTTTTGGCGGCGTCCTCAGGTACGACCCGAAAAACCCGGCGATGCCGTCGCGCGACCGTTTCATCCTGAGCAAGGGCCACGCCACCGGCCTCCTGTACGCGGTGCTGGCGCGGGCCGGCTTCATCAGCGATGCCGACCTTGTCGATTACCGCAAAATCAACAGCAAGCGCTTTCTCTCCGGCCACCCGCATCCGAAAACGCCTGGGGTGGAAATCGCCACCGGCAGCCTGGGGCAGGGGCTTAGCGTCGGCCACGGCATCGCGCTTGGCACGCGGCTCTCCGGCTACGACTCGAAGGTGTACGTGCTGCTTGGCGACGGCGAACTGCAGGAAGGGCAGGTGTGGGAGGCGGCCATGTCGGCAAGCAAATTCAAGAGCAATAATCTCATCGCCATCGTCGATTACAACAAGGTGGCGCAGGACAACCTGACGGCCGATCTGAAAGACCTGGAACCCCTGGCTGACAAATGGTCCGCCTGCGGCTGGGAGGTGCACCGCATCGACGGTCACAACCTCGGCAAGATCCTGCCCGCACTCAGGCTGCCTCCGCACCCGGAGAAGCCGAGGGTGATCATCGCCGACACCATCAAGGGGAAGGGCGTGTCGTTCATGGAGGGGCAGACCGGCTGGCACGGCGTCGCGCCTTCGGATGAGGATTACCGCCGCGCCGTGGAGGAATTGTCATGAAAACAGCAGCCACGCGCGACGGTTACGGTCAGGCTCTGCTCGAACTCGGCGACCGGCCCGAGGTGGTCGTCCTCGACGCCGGGGTGAGCGACAGCACCCGCACAAAGAAATTCGGCCAGGCGCATCCCGAGCGTTTTTTCAACATGGGTATCGCCGAGGCGGACATGGTTTGCACCGCCGCCGGGCTCGCCACCACCGGCAAGGTACCCTTCGCAACCAGCTTCGCCTGTTTTCTGCTCGGCCGGACGATGGACCAGGTGCTGGTGAGCGTCGCGTACTCGGGCACCAACGTGAAATTGGTGGGCACGCACGCCGGCATCGCGGTGGGGGAGGACGGGCCGACGGCGCAGATGATCGTCGACATCGCCTACACCCGCGCCATGCCCAACCTCGCGGTGATTCAACCGGCGGACTGGGAGGAAGCCCGGCAGGCGACGCATTTTCTCGCTGGGCACACGGGCGCGGCCTATCTCCGCCTGGGCCGGCCCAACGTCGAGGGGATCTACAGCGCTTCGCACCAGTTTCAGTTCGGCAAGGGCCACGTGCTCGAGGAGGGGCAGGGGTGCGTGATCTTCGCCACCGGCATCATGGTGCAGGAATCGATGAAGGCCCTGGAATTACTAAAAAGCGACAAAATTCAGCCAACCCTTGTCAATATATCGACAATTAAACCGCTTGACCGCGAGCTGATCATCCGCGAGGCGAAAGCCGCCGGCGCCGTCGTCACCGCCGAGGACCATAATATGATTGGCGGATTGGGCGACGCGGTGGCCAGCGTGTTGATGGAGGAAGGTATTTCGGTTCCGTTCAGGAAGGTGGCGGTGGCCGACACGTTCTGCGAAACCGGCTCCGCCGCCCAGTTGTTCGACAAGTACGGAATCTCCGCCGACCACATCATCGCCGCGGTCAAAGGCACGCTCTAGGCGACGAATTTAGACGCTGACTTCACCTGAAAGACGCTGGCCCTGGTCGCTTACTCGGCATCAATTTCAGCACGGCAACCGGGCTTGTCCAGACAAGCGATGGATTGCCGCTGCTGCGATTTTCCGCCACGTAGCCCTTAAAATCTTCGCAAGCTGATTCGCCGGACGACTGTCAACAGGCAGACTTCGTCACGAGTTTTCCCTCCACAGCGTGCCGCCGGCGGCATGGAATTTATTGTCTCCGGCAGTTGTTATCCAAACCCACCCTTTAATTCACCCTTATCCATCCACCCCCAGACCCTATCAAATCTTGCCCGATATTGG
>QJWD01000279.1 GCA_003235465.1 Nitrospirota bacterium
AAGGTGATTAAAAAATTTTAATCGCTTGTTAATTAACGCCGGGGCGGGGGCTAAGCGCAGAGGGCTTCTCAATCATTCGCCCATGGGGCATAATGGAGCGCGGCAAACACGCCTTTTAAGAAAAACGGGAGCGGGGATGAACCGACATCGACAGTCAAAAGGAAGGAACGGCAGGAAAACCCCGGCGGCGGTGTGGGCCGTGTTGCTCTTGCTCGCCGTCACCGGCTGCGGCGGGGAAGAGCGGGAAACCGCCGCTCCCGAAAACCCGCGTGCGCTTCTCGAGCAGGCGGCGGAGCGCGCACGCGTCGGCGCTTACGAAGAAGCCGAGGAAGCCCTCACCCGCGCCCTGGCAGCCGAGCCCGATAACGCGGCGGCCAGGGAGCAGCTCGCCCGCGTCTACGACGAGTGGGACAGGCGCGCTGAAGCCATCGCCGCCTACAGTGAGGCGCTCAAGCTCGAACCCGGCCGGGCCAGCGCGCGCATGGGGCTCGCCGGCGTGTATTCGCGGCAGACGCAAAACCTGCTCGCGGCCAGGGAATATCTCAAAGTCGCCGAAACCAGCCCGGAAGACGCCGAACTGCAGTTCAAGATCGCCCTCGAATACTGGTACGCACAGAAGCTGCCGGAAACCGCCCGCCATTACCAGCGCGTCATCGAACTGGTGCCGGATTACATTCAGGCCCACCTCAACCTGGCCAGCGTTTACGAGCGGCAAAAGGAGTGGGAGAAGGCGATCGCTGAGCTTGGCATCGCCATCAAGCTGGCGGAAGAGAAGAACGACGAGCAGGCCATCGCCATCGCCCGGCGCAAGCTGAAATTCATCAAGGGCCGCGAAGGCATGACCGCGAAAGACCTCGACCAGAAGACCCTGCCGCCGTTCAATTGAACGGCGCTAAGGCCCCAGCACCGCCTTCATCATGCCAGCCATGTCCCTGATCGCCTTTTCGCCGTCGCCTTTGAACGCCGAGCCGTGCATGGGAAGCAGCAGTTTCGGTTTGAGGTCCGCCAATGCCGAAAGCGTGGCCTCGGTGGAGGCGGTGAACGGCATGTAGTTGGCGAAGGGCCCGGCGCTGTATTCTTCAAGCGCTTGGCGGAAACGCGGCACGAGGTCGTCCTCCGTCAGCGGTTCGCGCTCGCCCACCTGGTGGAACAGGTCCGAACAGAACAGCGCACCGGTGGTTTCCTCGAACAGCATGCCCGCGTCCCAGGCGTGCGGCACCTGCGGCGTCGCCAGGTAGCGAAAGCGGTATTTCCCCGTCGCAAGAACCTCGTTGTGCTGCAAAACCTTCGCCGGGCGCGAGGCGAAATCATTGAGGTTGACGCGCGCCGCCACCATGCCGCAGACGGCAAGCGCCCCGGGCGCCACCTCGAACCATTCGTTCATCGCGCCGCACTCGTCCGCCTCGAAATGGCTGAAGCCGATCCAGCAAACCGAAGCCGGATCGATCACCGTGGCCACCGCGTCCTTCACCAACGGGAACAGCCCGCGCATGCCCGTGTGGTAGAGCAGCGGCTCCTCGTCGTTCACCAGGAACTGGTTGAACCCGAGGTTGAACTCCGGAATGAACGTCGAGATGCGGAACACATCCGGTGCGACTTCGTTGATAACGGTGCTGGGCATGCGGTGTTACTCCTTAAAGAAGGCCTGTTGATGGGGCAAAACGTTATTCAAGGTTATAGATATGAAATTTGTCGGCGCATCAATTAAAACACGCGGCCCAGGCCGGGCGACTCAGCATCACACCTTCACGCTGTCGACGAGGCGCTGGATGAGGTCCGCAGCGCGGACGTTCTCCGCCTCGGCCTTGAAGTTCAGGATGATGCGGTGCTCGAGCACCTGGCGGGCGACGCTTTTCACGTCGTCGATGGTGATGCTGACGCGATTGTCCATCAGGGCGCGGGCTTTCGCGCCGAGCAGGAGGTACTGGCTGGCGCGCGGGCCGGCGCCCCAGTCGATCCATTCGTCGACGAAGCCGGGCGCGCCGCCGTTCTGTTTCGGCCGCGTGCTCTGCACGAGGTCCACCGCGTAGTGCGCGACGTGGTCGGAAACGGGCACGCGCGGCACCATGTTCTGCAGCTCCTGCACGCGCTCGGCGTTCAGCACGACGCTAAGCTCGGGCCTGCGGCCGGAGGTGGTGGCCATGGCAATTTCGATTTCCTGCTCGCGCGTCGGGTAGGCGACGTTGATGATGAACATGAAGCGGTCGAGCTGGGCTTCGGGCAGCGGGTAGGTGCCTTCGTGCTCGATGGGGTTCTGCGTCGCGAAAACGAGAAAGGGCTGGTCGAGTGGGTAGGTCGCGCCGCCCACGGTGACCTGCTGTTCCTGCATCGCCTGCAGCAGCGCCGCCTGGGTTTTCGGCGGCGTGCGGTTGATTTCGTCGGCGAGGATGATGTTGGCGAACACGGGGCCCTTGATGAAATGGAAGCCGCGCTTGCCCGTCGTCTGGTCTTCGTGCAGGATGTCGGTGCCGGTGATGTCCGACGGCATGAGATCCGGCGTGAACTGGATGCGGTTGAACTTGAGATCGAGCACGCGGGCGAGGGTGCTGACGAGCAGCGTTTTGGCGAGGCCGGGCACGCCGACGAACAGGCAGTGGCCGCGCGAAAACAGGGCCACGAGCAGGTCTTCGATGACGTCGTCCTGGCCGACGATGACCTTGCGCAGTTCTTTCAGGATGTTGTTTTTCGCTTCCAGCAGTTCCTTGGCGAGTTCCAGGTCGTTCATGGCTTCGTGCTCTGTTGCGGGGCTGTTGGTCATGCCCTCATTCTAACCGCTTGCGGGGAATAAATACAGCCGTTTGTAGCTCAACTCAAGGATGGGCCACGGCGTGCCGAAAAGCATTGGCAAGGGGCGGCGGTTCTTGTAGGATGGGGCGGTTCCCGGCCCCCGGCGGCGTTTGGCCGCTTTCAACGTGGCGACTTTCTTTGGAGTGTCGATATGGACGAGGTGCTGAATTACATGAGTGAGCCGGTGGAGAGCCTGGATGCCGGCGCCCCGGCGGTGGACGCGGCGAAACGAATGGTGGAGAGGCGCATCAGCTCCATCCTCGTTACCGAGGGCGGCGAGTTCGTCGGCATCGTCACCAGGACGGATCTGGTGACGCGGGTGATGGCGGCCGGGCTGGATGCCACGGCCACGCCGCTTAAGTCGGTGATGTCGTCGCCGCTTTCCAGCATGGACCACTACCTCACCGCCGGCGACGCGCACGAGTTCATGTCGCAGAAAAATATCAAGCACCTGCCCATTACCCGCGAGGGCAAGGTGGTCGGCATGCTGACCACGAAGGACCTCATCGGCTGACCTAACATCCCTCTCGCCCGCGCCGAGGGGCATGGCGCGCTTCCGTACGAGCAGAACACGCAGCAATCCCCCTTTTTCGGCCGCAGCACGCGGCGGCACCCCTTGCATTCGTAAAAAAAAAGGCAGCAGTCGGTGGGGACGGTCTCTTTTTCCCGGTGGCCGCAGTGCGGGCAGGTGAGGGTCGCGCTCACTGGATGAAGCTGTAGAGTTCGTTCTGGCGCTCGGCTTCCTTGGCCAGGCCGAGTTTGCTGTAGATGAGGATGAGCCGCTGGTGCACGAACGGGTTGAAGGGGTTGATGCGCACCGCCTGCTCGAAGTAATTGCGCGCGCTGTCGTACCGCCCGGTTTCGTAGTACAGCTCGCCCAGGTTGGTGAGGGTGGTGTGGAAGTTCGGGTAGTCGGCGAGGGTGGCCTTGAACGCGGTTTCGGCGTGGTCGTACTGCTTGACGAGCAGGTAGGCCCCGCCGATCTTGTTGAACAGCACGGGCGAGCGCGTTCCGGTTTCCTCGTGCGCCCTCTCGTACTCCAGAATGGCGGCCTCCAGCAAGTTGCGCGATTTCAGAATGTCGCCGAGGAAGGTGAGGTCCTGGCTGCGTTTCGCACCCACCTCGGTGTATTCCTTCTCCGGGCCCTCGTCGGTTCCGGGTTCCTTGAAGCGCGGGGCGAGCGCCTGGATGCCGGGGATTTCCTTCAGGTCCTTTTCCAGCATGGCGCTTTTCCACGCCTCCTGAAACCGGGCGAGGGGCATGCCGAGCTGCATTTCCAGCGTCGCCGCGAATTCGCCGCCCCGCGCCAGGTCGTCCAACAGCCTTGCGAAAATGCCCGGACCCTGCTGCTCCTGCATGTAGCCCGCCATGGTCGCCACCTGCGCGTAGGCGAGCTGCACGTCCTCGGCGGTTTTCAGCTTGGCGAACGAGGGCATCATGGCGTCCAGGCCGATCAGGTAATTGTGCTTGAGGCCGCCCGCCAGGATGGATTCCATCACCGGCTCCATGCCGCCGCCCTCGCGCCAGTAGGCCTCGAAATGCTTGGCGATGCCTTCGTGCAGCCACAGCGGCACGTTGTTGTGGCTCTTTTTCGTCAACAGGTAGTGGATGTACTCGTGGCTGAGCGTGTCCATCCAGTTGTAGCCGCGTAGCAGCGACCCAGGCGTGATCATCATGATGCGGTTGTACTTGCACAGCGCCACCGTGCCCGAGGTGATGATGTCGTTGATGGTGAGCGGGGAGATTTGCGCCAGCGACTCGCGGCCGGGGTAAAACTCGATCAGCACCTTTTCTTCCGGCTTGTAGCCGAACAAATCGCCCAGGCGCTGGTAGGAGCGCTCCATCACCTCCTCGGCGAAGGGCAGGAGAACTCGGTCCGCACCGTCGACGAAGCGGAAGATGAAATGCTCCGACTCGCGCGCGATGAGCGGCTCCGCGGCCTTGCGGGTGGCTTCGACCAGGGCCTTCACCTCCTTCACTTCGGGCTCTTTGTCGTCGATGCGCTCCAGCAGCTTGCCGGCGTAGCCGTAGTTGCCCTTGAAGAATTCGACCCGCGCCTTGAGGAACTGCGCATCGCCGGAATCGGGATAGTGGCGGACGAGTTCCCCCGCCACTTCCTCCGCCTTGGTCACCTGCCAGTCTTCCAGCAGCCGCTGGCCCAGGAGGAGGTTTTCCGGCAGGGGCGGCGCCTCGGCCCCCGCCTGCCCGGGTGCGAGCAGGCACGTGAGCAACAGGATGGTAAGGAAGCGCCTCATTTCACCAGTTCCTTGTAGTATTCCATCACCATGCGTTCGTAGCTTTTCGGCGTCTGCTTCTTCATGGCTTTCAGGATCTCCTCGCGGAATTCCCCCGGCACCTTGTAGAGGTCTTCCGAGGGCAGGTCCACCTTTTCCTTCTGCATGCGCGCCGAACCGCCGCGCCGGGCGTCGCGGGCGCGGCCGGTGCCGAACTTGAGTGTCGAGCTTTCGCGGCCGTTCTTCGCCATCTGGCTGTTCGAGTCCTTGATCTGGTCGAGCAGGTCGCGGGTTTCCTTGAGTTCCTTTAGCGCCTCGTTTTCCGCGTCGATGCTGCGGTCCACGCTGTGCTCGCGCAAGTTGCTCTCCGCGCGTTTCATGTGGCGGCCGGCGCGCGACATTTTCGCCGCCAGCTCCGGCGGCACCATCGGGTTCTGCTGGTTCATCTCGCTGAAGTGCTGGGAAAGCTCGCCGGTTTCGCTTTGCATCTGCCCTTCGCGGGGCGCGAGCTCGCTCATTTTCCTTTTACTTCCTTCCGAGAGCAGGGTTTGGTCGCTCTCCTGCAACGCGCGCAGCATGCTGCCGAGCTTCTTCGAGATTTCGCTGTTGAGCCGCGTCACCTCCTTGAGGTCGGCGTCCATGCGGTCGTTGATGTCCTCGCGCTGGTTGTGCGTCGTGCGCATGTTGTTCTGCCACTGGAAGATTTCCGGATAGGTGTTCTTGAACAGCTGGTTGAATTCGTTCAGGTCGCCAATCTCGGCGAGTTCCTCCAGGGTGTCGTACTTCTCCTCGATCGGCGGCAGGGCGTTCAGGTAGTCCTTGAACGCGAGCACGCGCAGGCTGTCCATCTCCCGCATCGTGCCGGAAAGCTCGCGCCTGAGCTGGTTGAGCTCGGCGAAGTGTTTTCGTCTCTCCTCCTCGCCTTTGGCATCGAGGGTGCGCTGGCCTTTCTCCTGAATCTGGCGGTTGAGGTCGGATTGCCGGTCCATCAGCTCGTGCAGCTTTTTCATCACCGGGTGGTCCTCGAGGTAGCCGCTGTTCTCCTTCAGGGTCGACTGGATGCTGTTCACATCCTCCTTGAGTGCGGCGAACAGGTCCCGAACCTGCTGCTCGAAATGTTTCGCCTGCTGGGCGCGCAGGGACTTGCCGATTTCTGTGGTTTCCTCGAGCAGGGCATTCTGCCGCTGTTCCAGGTCCTCGATTTTGCCGAGCGCGTCTTCCAGCCGGTTCATCATCTCCATGTCGACCAGGTTGTCCATCTGGTCGCGCGCCTGGTCGAGCTGGTTGGAGAGGGTCTTGAGGTCCTCCATGGTGCGTTCCAGTTCCTTGAGCGCATCCTCCATCTTGCCCTGGTTGGCGAGGTCCATGATGTTGTCGAGGGCGGCGGAGAACTCCTCTAGGTTGAGGCTCTTGAACGCCTCGGGGTTCAGGAACTCGTCGGGCATGGCCTGCGTCTGCCTGGAAAGCTGGTCCATGATTTTCTGCATCGTCTGCCGGATCTGGTCGAGCTTGCTCTTCAGTTCCTTCGACGCCGCCGGGGCCTTCTTGTCGCGCAGTTTTTCGAATTCCGCCTTCAGCTGGTCGGTGAGTTTGCTGAGCTGGTCGTCGAGGTCGAGCACCTGGTCCATTTTCTGCCGGTTGGTCATGCGCACGAGGAACAGCACGTCGGTCTCGAGGTGGGCCACCAGCCGCTGGTTCAGCGACACCACCTGAAAATCGTCGAGGCCGACGGGGGTGGCCTTGAGGACGGTGTTCTTGATTTTTTCCAGCGTGTCGATCTGCTGCTGGCGGATCTCGGTGAGCCCGGCGATGATGTTCCTAAGCAGGTTCAGGTACGGGCGCGGAAAGCTGTCGAGGTTTTCCGCCTGCTCGTGAATGCGCTGCGCGAGGCCGATGATGTCGATCAAGTTGTCGGTGGCGGCGATGAGGTGGTTCTTCCAGCCCACCATGTCGATGGGCGGCTTGGCGAGCGCGTTGCCCTCCACCAGGCTCACGGCCAGCTGGGCGATGAGCTTCTCGGTCAGCTCCTCCTGCAGCAGGATGAGGTTCTCCTGCTCCTGGCGCGAATCGAAGATGGTGAACGTGAACGATTCCGACTGCCCCCGGTTGGGGCCGAGCACGTTGTCGTTGTCGGTGATCTCGAGATAGTACTGCACCTCCTCGCCGGGCTCGAAGGCGGTCTCGGCCAGGTCCCAGGTGTAGTTGCCCTTGGTCTCCCGGTCGTTGCCCTTCATGCGCTCCACCGGCAGGCGGATTTCCCTGCCGCCGGCGAACGCCACCAAGTCGACGCCGGTGATGCCGAAATCGTCGCTGCCTTCGAAAAACATTTGCACCTTGCCGTTGTCGTAATACACCGGCTTCGGGTTGGCGAGAAACAGCGATACCCTCGGCGCCTGGTCGGCCACGGGTTCGATGGGGTATTTCTTTTCCAGCAGGATTTTTTCGCCCGACGCGTCCTTCATGAGAAACTGGTAGAAGCCCTTTTCCTTCACCAACAGCGAGGACTTGAACCCGGCCTCGCCCTC
>QJWD01000402.1 GCA_003235465.1 Nitrospirota bacterium
CCGCCCTTCCGGCCGGCGCCGCTTGGATGTTTCTACTTCGGACAATATAGTGTTTTCAGGCGCGCCTGGGTATCGCTGAAACCACCCGTTTTATCGTCGAAAACCCGTGATTGGGATGTAGTAGAACAACTACAAAACGACGCGGCTGCCGGCGCTTTATGCCGCGTTGGCGGGGTGAGGAAAGAATGCGTCTTTAGGGGCGGTCAACACCCCCACGCCCGCCCAAGGAAAGCGGGCGGCGGGTCAATGGAAAACCGAAGGGGCTTTGAACTCGAAACTCATTCGGACAAATGCCGGATGTAATGCACCAGTTGCCAGGCCTGGTCGTCGGTGAGCTTGGCGAAGCCCTTCATGCGGGTGCCGTGGGAGCCGCTCTTGATGATCCAGAAAAGCTGGCCGTCGCTCAGCGCGCTCATCACCTGGTAACAGGTGAAATCGCGCGGGTAGGGTTTCATCTGCTGAAAAATAACCCCGAACCCGTTGCCCTTGAACCCGTGGCAGGTTTCGCAGGGCATGGGGCGTGCGTCCTCGTGAAACAGCAGCCTGCCGCCGGAGATGTTTTCGTTGCTGGCGGGCAGCGGGTTCACCATGCTGGTGAAGGGTTCCGGCGCCGGTGAGGTGGCGCGGGTTTGCGGGCAATGCCCGGCCGGGTCGGCGGTGCGCATCGCCACCGCTTCCTGTTCTGCCAGCGGGTTGACCGTCCCCACCCCCGCGTTTTCCTCCACACCCGCGCAACCGGCGCCAACCATCAGGCATAAACCGAACAGGCCGTGCGCCATCTTGAAATTGAAAGGCTTCATCGCGGTCTCCTTTGGGTTCGATATCATGCAGTATACCTGTTAAGACCGGGCATAACCGGGTTTTATTCCGCGCGCGCCGGCGCGGGTGAGCGGCGAAAATTTTTATTTTTATCGGCGCATGGGTGAGGGTACACTGCTTGAAATGAAATTCTTCACTCAAACATTCGCATGCGCCAGCACGTTTCTTTCGGCTGCCGTGCTGGCCTCGCAGTTTTTCGCCTCCGCCTGGGCGGCGGAGGGCGGCGCGGCCGGGCCAACCCCGTGGCCCCTGCACCAGGCCGGCGGCGAAGGCAACATTGCCCTGCTCGAAGAACATCTGGCGCGCGGGGCGGATATTGACGCGCGCAACCAGCAGGGCGGCACGCCCCTCTACGCGGCGGTGTTCGGCCATCACCTCGACGCGTCGCGATTTTTGATCGCGCGCGGAGCAAGGGTGGACCTGGCCGACCACGACGGCCTTAAGCCGCTGCACGTGGCGGCGCTGGAAAACCAGCCCGAGCTACTCAAGCTCCTTCTTGCCGCCGGCGCACGGATCGAAGAGCCCGATCACGACGGCTACACCGCCCTGCATCTGGCTTGCGACCAGGGCAGCGAACAGGCGGCCGCCTTTCTCATCGCCGCCGGCGCCTCGGTGAACAGCCGCACGAACTGGGGCGCCACCCCGCTGCACGCCGCAGCGGCCACCGGCAGCCTTCGGCTCACCCGGCTGCTCCTGGAAAAAAACGCCCTCATTCAGGCGAGCGACCGGCTCGGGCGCACCGCGCTCCACTGGGCGGCTGAAACCGGCAATACCGACATCGCCCGCCTGCTGCTCACCCACGGCGCGCCGCCCAACGCCGCCGACCACGACGGCGAAACCCCGCTGCACGAAGCCAGCAGGCGGAACCATGCGGACATCGCGGCGCTCTTGCTCGACCACGGCGCCGATGTCAACGCCCGCGGCATCGACGGCAGCAGCCCCGTCCTGGTCGCCATCGCGAGCGGCAACACGCCCCTCGCCGAACTCCTTAAAAGCCGGGGCGGCGCATGGTGATCGCCCCGCCACGGGCGGTTTTCGCGCTTGCTTCACCCCGCTTGATTTTCGTTTTATTTTCGCTTATGATGACATCACCCAACAGGCCGTGAGAAAGGGCCCGCCATGTACCTGACGAAGCGCCAGCAGGAAATCTACCAGTTTTTGAAGACCCATATCCAGAGCAAGGGCTACGCCCCGAGCATCATGGAAATCGGCCGGCGCTTTCACCTCCGCTCCCCCGCCACGGTGCACAAGCACCTCGCGCACCTGGAAGCCAAAGGCCTCATCCGCAAGCAGCACAACCTGAGCCGGGCCATCGAAATCAGCGAGGACCCGCGAGCCCCCCTAGCGAAGGAATACGCCTTTATGGGCTATATCGTCGCGGGCAAACCCATCGAGGCGGTGAGCGAGAGCGAGGTGGTCTCCATCCTGCCCGACGCGGGCGGCCGCGAGGTTTTCGTGCTCAAGGTCAAGGGCGACTCGATGATCGAGGACCATATTCAGGATGGTGATTACGTCATCGTCGAAAAACGGGCCGAGGCCAAAAACGGCGAGACGGTGGTCGCCCTCCTCGACCGGGACAAGGCCACCCTGAAGCGCTTCTACCGGGAGAAGGGCCACGTGCGCCTGCAACCGGCCAACCCCGGCATGCAGCCCCTCATCGTCGAAGAGGGCGATTTCAGCATTCAGGGCGTGGTGATCGGCGTGTTGCGGAAATTCAAATGACCGGCGGCGCGAGGGTCACGCCATGAACCGCACGCCGCGGGCGGAGCCAGCCCCCGAGCGCGAGATCCTGCATGTCGACATGGACGCGTTCTTCGTTTCGGTGGAGGAGGCGCTCGACCCCTCGCTGAAGGGCAAGTCGGTGATCGTCGGCGGCGACCCCGGCGGCCGCGGCGTGGTGGCCGCCGCCTCGTACGCCGCCCGCCGCTATGGCATCCATTCGGCGATGCCGCTTGGCCGCGCGCGCCGCCTTTGCCCGCACGCCATTTTCCTCAGGGGCTCGCACGGCGTGTACAGCGAATTCTCGCGCCGCGTCTTTCGCCTGCTGGCGGACTATTCTCCCGAAGTCGAACCCCTGTCTCTCGACGAAGCCTATCTCGACCTCACCGGCTGCGCCCGGCTGAACGGCCCCGCCCTCGCCACCGCCGAGCGGATCCTCCGGGCGATACAGAGCGAGGTGGGCATCAACGCGTCGGCGGGCCTCGCGTCCAACAAGCTGCTCGCCAAGGTGGCCTCGGCGCACGCGAAACCGAGCGGCCTTTTGTGGATCGCCCCCGGCATGGAGGGCCGCTTTCTCGCGCCGCTGCCGGTGGACAGGCTCCCCGGCATCGGCAACAAAAGCGGCGAACGGTTCCGCCGCCTCGGCATCCACACCGTGGGAGACCTCGCCCGCCTGCCCCTGGAACTGCTGCGCGAGGTGTACGGCGCCTGGGGCGACAAGCTTCACCTGCGGGCGCGCGGCATCTGCACAAGCCCGGTGGAGGGCGAGCGGGCCGACGCGCGCTCCATCAGCCGCGAAACCACCTTCGAGACCGATTCCATCGACCCGGCGTTTCTTCAGGCGACGCTCAGTTACCTGTCTGAAAAGGCCGCGGCCGCGCTCCGCAAGGAAGGCCTTTACGCGCGCTCGATTACACTCAAGCTGCGCTATTCCGATTTCAGGACCGTCACCCGTTCGCTCACGCTGCCCGAGGCCACGGCGCAGGATGCCTGCATCATCCGCACTGCGCTCGGCCTGCTTGACCGGCTGCTCAAGGGAAGGATCCGCGTGAGGCTGATCGGCGTCTCGCTGACGTCCCTCACCCGCTCGCCCAACCCGCAGGCCGACCTGTTCGCCGAGCCGGCGCCGGAGAAGTGGGATAGCCTGTACCAGGGCATCGACCGCATTCGCGGCAAGTACGGTTTTCGCTCCATCCTCCGCGCCGCGAGCCTGCCGCGCGATTAACCCGACGAGAAGGACTTTGATCATGGATTGGAACACGCTGCGCGACGAATTTCCCGTCACCCGAGCAGGAACGTTTCTCGACCACGCCCGCGTGGCGCCGCTCCCCGCGCGCGTCAGGAACGCCATCCGCGCGTTCGCCGACGACGCCTGCGAAAGCGGCACCGCCCATTACGAGGGATGGATGGCGCACATCGAGGAGGTGAGGAAAAGCTTCGCCCGCCTCATCGGCGCGGATGCCGGCGAGGTGGCCTTCGTCAAGAACACCTCGGAAGGCCTGTCGGTGATCGCCGCCGGACTCGAATGGAAAGCGGGCGACAACGTCGTCATCCCCGACATCGAGTTTCCCGCCAACGTCTACCCCTGGTTGAACCTGGCGAGAAAGGGCGTGGAGACCCGCTTCGTTCCCGCGCGGGACGGGCGCGTGCTGTTCGAGGACATCGAGGCGAAGGTCGATGCGCGCACCCGCCTCATC
This sequence comes from Nitrospirota bacterium, assembly GCA_003235465.1. Next base: position 4,236 of record QJWD01000402.1, read on the forward strand.
TCCATAAGTTCGGTGGAATTTCACAGCGGTTTTCGAAACGACCTCGGGCGGATCGGCGCGTTTTGCCGCGAGCGCGGCATCCTGTTCGCCGTCGACGCCATTCAGAGCCTGGGCGCCCTGCCGATGGATGTGAAGCGGGACAACATCGACTTCCTCGCCGCCGACGGCCACAAGTGGCTGCTCGGCATCGAGGGCCTGGGCGGGTTCTACGTTTCCTCGCGCGTGCTCGAGCGGGTGCACCCGGTGCTCATCGGCTGGGACAGCGTCGTCAACGCGTCCGATTTCCTGACCTACGACTTCACTCTCAGGCCCGGCGCCAAACGGTTCGAGGAGGGTTCCTTCAACACCTTGAGCATTCACGCCCTGGGTGCAGCGCTGTCCCTGTTTCACGAGGTCGGCATGGAGCGGGTGGAAGCGCGCATCCTCGAACTGGGCGATGCGCTGATCGCCGGGCTCAAAGAGCGAAACCTGCCGATCAAAAGCTCCACCCTGCCGGGCGAGCGTTCGGGCATCGTCTCCTTCGCGCCCCCGGGCGATGCGGAGGGGCTGGGCCGCTTCATGCGGAAAGAAGCCGTGACCCTTACCGTGCGCGGCAGCCGCGTTCGCCTCTCGCCGCACTTCTACAACAACCTGGACGATGTCGGGCGGTTTTTCGATGTGCTCGATGCGTTTTTAAAGCAACCCGGCTGATGGGTTCTCGGGGGGGCAATGAACGTGGAGATGAGGATGAAGAGCGGCGGGGCGGCGAGCTGAAGCACGCGCTCAGCCGGACTGCACGCGGGTGACGAAATTGCGCATGTTCTCGCGCCGCCGGAGTTTCTCGGCCAGTTCCACCGCCTCTTCCCGGCGCTCGAAGCGTTCGACATGGACGCGGTAGAGTGTTTTCCCGCCTTCGGTCGCCGGCACGATAAACGCGCGGTAGCCTTTTTTCGCGAGAGCGCGCACCACCTTGACGGCGGCATCCTGATCCCGGTACGCGCCCACCTGAATGGTGTAGGCGGGCTCGGCCTTGACCAAAGCGGGCCTGGCGGCCGGCGGCGCGGGTTTCTTTGTCTCCGGCGCACTTTCAGGAAGCGGCATGCTGTGAGGCAGGGGGCCCGCGGCGATCTGGCTCACCGGTTCCAGCATGCGAAAGGGGCTTTCGACGAGCATCGTTTCGGCCCGTTCTTCTTCGGTCCGGGTTTTTTCTTTCTGCCGGATTTGCTCCAGGCTCTCAAGCGAAGCGGCGGCGACAAGCGGCCGCCGGAACACTTTTTCCTTCTTCGCCAATTCGGGCTTTCTCACCGTCTTGGTGATGTCCTCGGCCACCTTCGCCGTCATGTGCGAGAGGTTGAACTTGTTGGTGACGAAATAGATCGGCGACACCAGCGCCGAAAGGATGCCGGTGGGGATTTTTCCGATCCCCTGGTAATCCGATTCGGTCTGGTCGGCGCGCCAGAGAATCTCGCCGGTGCGCGTGTCCACCATTTGCAACGACACGCTGAGTTCGATGGAAGAGTGCAGCAGCAGGTAGGAGCGCTCCACGTGATTGAGCCGGCTGATGAGCACCGCGTCGACGCCCAGCGCCTCGCCGAATTCCATCGGATTGATGGCCGAGTAGGTGGCGGGATTGGTCATGCCGTTTTTCCTGAGCAGGCTGTCGACCACGTAGGGCTCGAGAATCCTGTACGGCGTCTCCATCAGGTTGGCGTGCAGGCTCTTCCTGAGCAGCCGGCCCGAGGCGCTGTCTCCCTTGCCGACGGTTTCCACGGGCAGGATCGCCACCGTCTGCTCGGGCTTGAGCCGGCCGAGGTTGCCCGAGACGCGCGTGTCCAGTCCGCTGGTGCAGGCGGCAAGCACCGCCGTAAGCAGCAGGAGGCCTATTAGGCCCGGGCGGGGCCGGCTATGCGCGATGTTTTTCACGGGCCCTCCGTCAGGGCTGCCGCCTGCGCCGAAGCGTCGATCCGGATCAGCGCCGCCTTGAAATATTTTTTGCCCTGAACCCCCAAGGGGTTCTTGAGCGTGGCGATGACGAGGGCATCATCAACCCGGTCTCCCTCCCTCACTTCATAACTTCCGGCGTAATGCCCCGGGGCGATCTCCTGCATGGCGATACCGGTCTTCCAGTTGCCGATGTCGAACGACGCGCCGTGCCCCTTGGGCCCGGCGAACGCCACCCGCACCATCTCGCCCAAGCGGAACTCGCGGCCGGGCCAGAGGTTCGTCTTCAGGCCGGAAATCTCCGGCAGCCGGACCTTTGCCGCGCGCAGGTTCGCCGGGTCGGGAAGTTGCTGCACCACCTGAATGGTGAATTTTTCCGCCGTCTTGTGGTAAGCGTGCTGCACCTTGGCGTTCTCCACCTGCTTTTGCACAATGTCGACAAACGAGGGGGTGGCGATGCCGGAATAATCCATCTCCTCGTGCTCCACCTTCCAGACGGTTTTTCCCGTTTTCAGGTTCTTCATCTCCAGCCGCGCGTTGATGAGGGTTTCGGAGTGCAGGCCGCCGGTGAAATTATTGGCCTTCAGAATATGGCCGTACACCACCGCGTCGACACCGAGGACCTCGGCCAGCACCTCGTCTGTGAGCCGCGTCCCCTGCGGATCGTCGCGCGTAAGGGGCACCCCCGCCGCTTCCAGCCGCCGGTCCACTTCCTTAAGCGGCAGGTCGGTGTACCCCAGGTAGCTGAAGTAGTTGAAGAACACCTCGCGCAGAATTTCGTGCGGTTTTTTCTCTTTCTCCAGCACGTCGTCGGCGGTAGTGAAAGGCAGCACCGCCACGCTAACCGCGTAGGACGCGCCAGGGTCCATTTTCTTGTAGACCTGGACGTTGGCGGTGCCGCACGCGCCGAGGGCAATAGCCATCGCCACGCCTGCCGCCGCCAACCGGACTCGCTGAAACCCGCCTGAAAACGCCATAAACCCTTTGAAAAAATGGACCTTATTACAATGCCCCGAAACCTTCACTATAGAAAACACCCGCCGTTTTGTCAATAATTTATTGTATTTATTAGCTTTAGGGCATTCCAGGCGGGTCATTTTCAGGCCCGTAAGCCACCGCCCCCCTCAACCGACGAACAACCAGGCGGCAGCGCAAACAAAGCGCCCCGCAACCGGCCCCGGGGGCAACCCCGCTCTTGATCGCATGGGGCTTATTTGATAATGTAAAATCAACTTCATCATGAAAGGAAACTGGATGAAAACGCTTTTAAGCCCCCGCTCGTGTCTCGTCGCGATGGTTCTTTTCGCCGCACTCTCGTGGATGGTTTCTCCCGCGCATGCTGCGGCATCGGAGATCACGGATAAAATCAAAGCCACTATCGACCAAGT
>QJWD01000004.1 GCA_003235465.1 Nitrospirota bacterium
GCCCGGCAGCGAGAGCGACCTTCACCGAGTGCGCGCGGAAGGCGGCGATGTGCGAGTGGTGTATTCACCGCTCGATGCCCTCGCCACCGCGCGGGAGAACCCGGCGAAGCGGGTGGTTTTTTTCGCCGTCGGCTTCGAGACGACGGCGCCGGCCAACGCCTTTGCGCTGTGGCAGGCCGCGCGCGAGGGCCTCGGCAATTTTTCCATGCTGGTTTCGCACGTTCGGGTTCCCCCCGCCATCGCCGCCATTCTCGACTCTCCGGATAACCGGGTGCAGGGGTTTCTCGCGGCGGGCCACGTTTGCGCGGTGATGGGCACGCCCGAATACGAGCCCCTCGTCCGGAAGTACCGCGTGCCCATCGTGCCCACGGGCTTCGAGCCCGTCGACCTTCTGGAAGGCCTTGACCGCGTGGTCCGGCAGCTCGAGGCGGGGGAAGCGCGGGTGGAAATCCAGTACACCCGCGTGGTGACTGAACGCGGCAACACCGCCGCGCAGGAACGCATCGCCAGCGTCTTTGAGATCTGCGACCAGACGTGGCGCGGCATCGGCCCGATTCCCGCAAGCGGTTTTAGGCTGCGCGAGGAGTTCGCCCGCCACGATGCGGCGCGGGTTTTCGACGTCGCCAATATCCGGCCCAGGGAACCGGCGGCGTGCATGAGCGGCGACATTCTGCAGGGAAGGATGACCCCCGCCAACTGCCCCGCCTTCGCCCGCGAGTGCACGCCCGAAAACCCGCTCGGCGCCACCATGGTTTCCTCCGAGGGCGCCTGCGCCGCGTTCTATCATTTTGGCCGCCACCAGGCCGAAACCGGCCCGGGCACGAAGGGAGCCTGACCCATGACCGCAAGGAAAGACGCGCCATCCTGCCCGCTGCCGCACCCGGCAACAGATTCGGTGCAGCTTGGCCACGGCAGCGGCGGGCGGCTGAGCGAAGCGCTCCTCAGGGAGGTGTTTCTGCCCGCGTTCAACAACCCGCACCTGGCGAAACTCAACGACCAGGCCGCCGTGCCACTCTCCGGCGGCCGCCTCGCCTTCACCACCGACAGCTTCGTGGTGGACCCGCTGTTTTTTCCCGGCGGCGACATCGGCAGCCTGGCGGTTTACGGCACCGTGAACGACCTGGCGGTGGGCGGCGCCCGGCCGCTCTACCTGAGCGCCGCCTTCATCCTGGAAGAGGGCCTGCCGATGGCCGACCTCAAGGCCATCGCCCAGTCCATGCAGGCGGCGTGCGTGGCGTCGGGGGTGGCGCTTGTCACCGGCGACACCAAGGTGGTGGGCCGCGGCAAGGGCGACGGCGTCTTCATCACCACCTCGGGCGTCGGCGCGCTGCCCGGGGAGTGCACGCTATCCTGCGAGCGGGCGAAACCGGGCGACAAGGTCTTGCTGAGCGGCCCCATCGGCGATCACGGCATCGCCATTCTTTCGGTGCGCGAGGGCATCGCCTTCGAAACCCCGCTTGAAAGCGACAGCGCGCCGCTCGTTCAGCCCATCGCCCGGGTGCTTGCGGCGAGCCCCGGCGCCCGCTGCCTGCGCGACCCGACGCGCGGCGGCGTCGCCAGCGCCTTGATCGAGATCGCCCGGGCGAGCGGCGTCGGCATCGAGCTCGACGAGGCCCGCATCCCCATTCGCGATGCGGTGGCGGGCGCCTGCGAACTGCTCGGGCTCGATCCGCTTTACGTCGCCTGCGAAGGCCGGTTTCTCGCCGTGGTCCCCGCCGAAGAAGCTGAGGCCGCACTCGCCGCGCTCAGGGCCGACCCGCTCGGCCATTCAGCCGCGCTGGTGGGCGAGGTGGTTTCCGGGGACCCGGGCCGGGTGGTGCTTCGCTCCCGCATCGGCGGCCGGCGGGTGGTGCAGATGCTCGCCGGAGAACAATTGCCGAGAATCTGCTAGAATGAGGCGGTTTCCCGGAGGCGCTCCATGCACGAACTCGGCATCTGCAGAAATATCGTCGCCATCGCCCGCGAACACGCGCGCGGCAAGAGGGTGACGCGGGTGGCGGTGGAGATCGGCCTTCTTTCGGCGGTGTCGCCGGAGGCGATGCGCTTCTGCTTCGACGCCTGCGCCCGCGGCACCGAGCTTGAAAACGCGCGCCTCGAAATCATCGGCGTGCCGGGGCTTCGCGCCTGCCGGGATTGCGGCCAAGAAACCAAGGCGCTGGAGGTGTTCGGCGCCTGCCCCTGCGGTTCCACGAACACGCGCACCACGCGCGGACTCGATCTGAACGTCAAGGAAATGGAGCTTACCTGATGTGCGCCACCTGCGGCTGCGGCCAGACGGATTCTGAACAAGGACATGCCGGAAACCACGCGCATGAACACGAACACACGCACGATCATGGCCACGCGCATGCGCACAGCCACACGCACGGGCACGATCACCCGCACGATCATGACCACGCGCATGCGCACGATCACCCGCACGGGCATGAGCCCGCGCCCCGGGACCGCATCGTTAAGCTGGAGCAGGACATCCTGGGAAAAAACCGCCTGCTTGCGCGGAAAAACCGCGCCTGGTTTAAGGAGCGGGGCATCCTCACCGTCAACCTGATGAGCGGCCCGGGCGCGGGCAAGACCACGCTTCTTGCCCGGACGCTCCCCCTGCTCGATCAGCCGGTGTCGGTGATCGAAGGCGACCAGGCGACCCAGATCGACGCCGACCGCCTGAAGGCGGTGGGGGCGCGGGTGACGCAGATCAACACAGGCGCCGGCTGCCACCTCGACGCGGAAATGGTGGCGCGCGGCCTGCTCGCCCTCGACCCGCCCGAGAACTCCATCGTGATGATCGAAAACGTCGGCAACCTGATCTGCCCGTCGCTGTTCGATCTCGGCGAGTCGGCGCGGGTGGTGATCCTGTCCGCCACCGAAGGCGAAGACAAGCCGCTCAAGTACCCGCACATGTTCCGCCAGGCGGACCTCATCCTCCTGAACAAAACCGACCTCCTGCCGCATCTCGATTTCGACGCCGAGCAAGCGATTGAGAACGCCCGCCGGGCGAACCCGGATGTCCCTGTCCTCCGCCTTTCGGCGAGCCGGGGCGACGGGCTGGACGCATGGCTTGGCTGGCTCCTGGCCGGCCTCGAGCGCGCCACGCCCAAAGGGGCTTGACGGGGCGGGTTCTCCAAGGCACAATCCGTTTTAACATCCACCCACGCTGACTGCGAGCCCAGACTGCATGAAGACAAAATGGCTGCTTTGGAACGGCCTCACCATTCTCATCATTTTCCTCCTGACCGTGGCCTGGGAATTCGCCCTGGAGGACGTGGTGGGAGAGTGGTTCTTTTCCACCCGCAAAATGGAGAGCGACAAGGAGCGCTGGGAATACGTTTTCACGTCGGTGGGTTTCGTCGTCGTGGCGCTGATCGTTCCCACCCTGCTCGCTCTAAGGTCCATCGACCGGCGGGAAAAACTGGCCGCCGAACTCAAGGCCTCGCAGGACCAGCTGGCGCACGCGGAGAAAATGGCGGCGGTGGGCAAGCTTTCCGCCTCGATGGCGCACGAGATCAACAACCCGCTGTTCGGCATCCGCAACGTGCTGGAAAAGCTTCGCGAGGAAGCGCCTCTTGAAACCAAGCACCGCCGGTTCGCGGACCTCGCCATCGACGAATGCAACCGCATTCACCGCCTCATCCAGCAATTGCACGAATTCTACCGGCCCTCCAGCCTCGCCCTCGAATCCCTGAACATCCACGACCTCATCGAGGATCTGCTGGTGCTCTTGGGAGACAGCCTGGAGCGCAAGCGCATCCGCCTCGTGCGCAACTACGACGCGGGCCTGCCGCCCATCCAGTGCGTCCCCGATCAGATCAAGCAGGTGCTGCTCAACCTGCTGCAGAACGCGGAAGAGGCCATCACCGGTGACGGCGGAGAAATCGCCATCAAGACCGGCAGCGGGCATGGGCTGGTGTGGATCGGCCTTGAGGACAGCGGGCACGGCATCGCGCCGGAGAACCTGGGGCGGATCTTCGAACCCTTCTTCACCACCAAGGCGGAGGTCAAGGGCATCGGCCTCGGCCTGTCGGTGAGTTACGGCATCATCAAGGCGCATGGCGGAGACATTCACGTCGACAGCCGCCCCGGCGAGGGCACGCACTTTCGCGTCACCCTGCCCATCGAACAAAGCCAGGACTGACCCTGCCTCCGCCGGCTGTAAGGAAATCGCCCCTCGGCCGACCAAGGGTCATTGCGCGGATTCCCTCGGCGGCCCGCCGCATCCCTCAAACCTTATAGAGGCACGCCATGCTTTCCTCCCCGTCGATAAAGACCTGCGCTACGATTTTTGCTCTCCTGTTCACCCTGCTCGCCGCCTCTTCCACGCTGGCCGGCCCCAGGGAGGAAAAATTTCTCGCCGAGGTCAAGGCCGCCGTCGGCACAGGAAGCGACGAGGCCTTGTGGAAGCTGTTCAACCTCGAAGGGGTGGAGGAGGACATGAAAAAGCCGCTCGAGAAATACGTCATCAAACGGCTGAGAACGGCGAAGGTTCTGGACGTCGGGGTCGGACCCTTGCCCGGCGATTACCGCGCGGAATATGTGCTAAACGGCGTCCGCTACCATCCCAACATGAAGCCGCTGGGCCGCGTCACGATATCCTACGAGAAAGAAGAAGGCGGCGACCATTCGACCAGCATCGCCTACGGGGAAAAGGACGGCCGGCTGTTTTTCATCGGCACGCTGAAGGAAAGGCTGAAGGGCGACCTGCCGCCCAGCAGGCAGATTCAGGCCATCGTCATCGGCATGGGCCACCCGGCGGTGACCTTCGAGGGGTTCATGATCTACCTGCAGGGGGGAAAACCCATTCGCGAAAAAATCGAGGACATAAGCGGCGGCAACGCCACCCGCATCGTGCGCGGCGAGGCCATCACCTACCTGGAGGTGCGCCGCACCTCGGCCCACGGGACCCTCAAGGTGATCCTCTACGAAGACGACGAAAAGCTTTTCGAAACCGAAGCGCGGGAGACGGCGGAACCCATCGTGTTCAGAAAGTGAACCACGCCCGCCGGTTTTTGCGCTAAGACTTGAAGAGAACACGCCAGATCACGCCGACAAGGACGCCGCCTCCGGCTGCGCCCACCACCGCCACGGCGGCCCAGTACAGGCGCGGCTTCTCCGCCCTGCGGATGGTGGTTCGTTCGATGCAAATTTCCCCGGCCACCACCGCCTCCCACGCCATGGCCAGGCCAAACCCGCCGAGCGACAGCAACGCCAGGGGCAACAGCCACGTTTTCGCCTCCTCGCCGCCGGCAAGCCACGCCAGCACGCCGAAAATAATAACCAGCCCAGCAAGGAACCCCATGAGGTATTTGGGAGACATGGCCCGACTTGTGTAAGTGAAAAGCCCACTTCACCGGGGGAGCGCGGGGCTCTTCGCCTGCGTTAATGCGGCTTCGCCCCCTCAGAGATGCGGTCCATCAGCGCGAAGCACACGCCGCTCAGCACGAAGGCCATGTGCAGCACCACCTTCCACAGGAACATGTCGGTGTTGGCTGCGGTCGGCTCATCGGGGATTTCCATGAACACCTGCAACAGGTCGATCGCGGAGATGGCGACGATGGCGCCGATGACCTTGAGCTTGAGGCCGCTGAAATCGATCTTTCCCATCCAGTCCGGCCTGTCGGCGTGGTCCGCGTCGTCCAGCTTGGAAACGAAAATCTCGTAACCGGAGAAAATAATCATCAGTAGCAGCGAGCCGACCAGCGCCATGTCCACCAAGGACAGGATGCCGATGATGACCTCGGCTTCGGACGTGGAGAGCGCATGCGAGCCGAGATGGATCAGCTCCTGCATGAATTTGATAAGAAGCAGGACGATGCTCGCCACCAGGCCTAGGTAAAAGGGCACCAAAAGCCAGCGGCTCTTGAAGATGACGCCTTCCAGGACTCTCTCGATTTTCTCCAACATGGTTTCTCCCATCAGAAAAAATGAAACCATTTTAGCCGGGAATGACGATGGGTTCATCAAAAACCTGAGATCGTTGTTCCGCCCGGCCGCCTGGGAACGTGCGAAAGCAAATAAAAACGGCGGCCCCCTAAGGGACCGCCGCTATTTTTCCTCCACCCGTCCCGTCTCTTTGCTCACCGCAGGCGGGAGCCAGCCGGGTGGGCATCACCTTGGATGCCGGGGCCTGCGAACGGAGTTACCCGTTCATACCGGCGATGATGGCCATCAGAGATAAAAATCCGAGCACGAGGACTGCCATGGCTTCTCCCTTCGTTGAGGATGATGGTGCGGAAACTTACGTTTCCCTGCTTGGAAGCCAAGGTCTGGTAAGGTGGGACAAGGCCACTGTGTGCCTGTTTGACGCAAATGTCAACCCAAACCGCGCCGGGGGCCGCATTAGAGCGCCGCCTCATGGTATGATAGGAGATGGACGGGACCTGCCGAAATGGGCATCCTGCCGTTTTGCGCGGCCCGGCCCAACCCTGGAGGGAAACGATTCATGCCGCGACACCACCCGCTTATTTTCCTGCTCGCGTGGTTGTTGGAGCTTATCGCCGCCGACGCCGCCGCCGGCAATCTGTACAGCCGCGATCTGGACTGCGGCAAGCAGCCCGAGGGCCGCGCGGGCGAAATCTGCCGTGCGATGGAAGATGCGCTGGAATTGACGTGGAAGGGCCACGCCATCATCTCCCCCGGCTTTCGCATGACCATCGAGAGAGAGCGGAGCGTGTATTGCAGCCTGCCCCTCACCGCCGACGACACGCGGATTCTCGTCGACATGGTTATCGCATCCGATTCGCGCGGCAGCCCCGCCGAGGCGCAACTCAACAACGGCGCGCGTTCCCTGCTTGCGCTGCTCGGCCAAAAGGCGCTCGAACGCTTTCCCGAACCGGGCGAACTGCCCAACAATAAAATGAAACGCCAGATCGCCAGGCACCTGAAAGAGGAAATCGCCCTCCTCATCGCCGACCCCGTCAACATCTACAACCCCGCGCACCCGAAGTACATCCTCGGCGGGGGCTGCCGCTGATCGCCAAAAGCGGAAGTGGTGGTCAGGCAAAGGCTCTCGCTGGCAACCGCACGGGGGCAAAACCCCCCTTCGCCCGAAATGTCCACCGATGCTTTGGCCGCAAATTACTCTTCTCTAGGCGAGGAACTTTTTCTCCCATGCGGCGAGTTCCTTTTGCGTCTGCCTGACGAACGCCTTCGGGTTCTTGTCGACCAGCGCCTTCTTGCTCCGGGGGATGTTCACCGAATCCGCCAGATGCCTGCTCGCCCAGACGACGAGATCGGTCATGATGTAGATCAAGTCCTTGCCTTTGGGCGTGAGGTAGTACAGCTTGCGGCGACCGCTTTCAGGGTGCGCGACCGAAGCAACCACTCCATCCTTCTCCAGCTTTTTCAGCCGGGCAGTCAGAATGCTGCTTGAAATCCTCTCTTCCGTGTTCAGCATGTCCTTGTACTCGTGAAGCCCGAGGAACATCAGGTTGCGGACGATGAGGAGGGTCCAGTGATCGCCCACCACATCCAGGGCGCAGGCGACCGGGCAGCCGGTTCGCCTCTTGTGCTCGAT
>QJWD01000307.1 GCA_003235465.1 Nitrospirota bacterium
GTGATGAACACGGCGGCGCCGAGGAACTTGTCGTTCTCGTCGCGGCTGATGATGAAGCGGTAGCAGTTTTCATGCGCCGTCCAGTTGCCCTGGGTTATCAGCTTGCCCATCTGCTCGTCGGTGAGGGTGATCTCCTTGACGAACAGCTTGCCCTCGGGCAGGAGGCGGCTGACGGCTTCGCGGGTGGTGGCGATTTTCACCGACGGCGTCACGTGCGCGTTGGCGGCGAGGGCCGCCATCAGTACCACCAGCAGGCTTAAGGCGATGGTGCGAAAAATTTTCATGATGTTCTCTCCTTTGGATGTTTCAATTTATTTTCAGCGAGAGCTCTCGCCATGCATTAGAAACTGGCCACCAGTTCGGCGATGAAGCTGTCGCGCGTGCTTTCGCGGCCGCCGTCTTCGTTTTCGAAGAAGCCGCTGGCGCTGTCCTCATCCACCCAGTCGTGCCGGTATTCGAGCCTGAGGTCGATGCCGGAGAGCAGGTGCTGGGTGCGCGGGATCACGCCGAAGCCCATGTAGCCGAGCAGCTCGGGCGAGATGTGAAACGTCGGCGCGAAGGTGACTTCGTGCATCGTGCGATCCTGCCTTGGATGGATGTCCGGCCCGCCGTCTTTGTCGTCGTAGAAGCTGTAGCGCGCCGTGGTTCCAAGCCAGCGGGTGAAATCGTAATGCACCGTCGCCTGGCCGCTGTAAAACTCGAAATCGTCGCCGTTGTTTTCCGCCGGGTTGCTGTTTTCATCGCGGCCGTAGGCGAACTCGAAGCCGAGAATCCAGTTGCGCCACGGCGTCATGGTGGCGACGATGTCGATCACGTGGCGCTGGTCGTCGTCGTTGTCCTCCTGCTCGGCGCCGATGAGGTAGGACACTTTCGTGTCCAGCCAGGGGAGCGGCGCGTAACCCACCTGAAGGAGGAAGCTCTTCGAATCGTTGTTCTCGCCGTCGCCCGCGTTGCGGTTCCAGCCGTTGAACACCGCGCCGCGCACTTCCAGGTTCTCCTGAATCGGGTAGGTCGCCATGAGGCCCACCATCTTCGACGGCGAGGCGAACTGGTACGCGAGGGAGTGGCTCGCCTGCAGGAGCAGCGGCGCGTCCTCCTGCTCGAAGCTGACGGGAGAGTTGAACTTGCCGAGGGCGAAGTCGATGCCGTTGCCGATGGGCGCGACGAGGTGAACCTCGCCCGCGTCGAGCTCGGTTTCGGTTTCCAGCTCGCCGTCGTGGAAGTGCTGGCCGATCTCGACCGCCGCCGCCACCCAGGCGTAGTCCGAATAGCGCTTGGTGAAGCCGATTTCCATCAGGTTGAAACCGAAGCGGCTGTTATCTGCCGGGTCCTGGCCGAAGTGCAGCTCGTTGCCGTGGCCGTGGGCGACGCCGTTGTTGTTGTAGGTGTACGACGTCACCGCGTAACCGGTGATGATGGTCTGCCGCGCGCGGTCGTCATAACTTTTGCCCGGCAGTCTGCCCGGGTTCAGGGATTGCAGGTTGAGGGACGGTTGGTCCAGGTCGTCCAGGGAAATTTCCTTTTCCCCGGCCACCGCCTGGGCGGTGAACAGGCATGGGAACATAAACGCTCCCAGAATCAAATTCAGCTTCACGTAACGCATGGGGACTCCTTCTCTGATCTTCTCCGGCGGCGGGAGCGGCTGTCCACGGTTCACAGATAGGACTACACCACCCACTACGGGCCGGATGTAAATGAATTAAATGGAAATTCGACTACGAGATCAGGGAAATGCGTCTGGGAGGCGGTGAAGCGGGATCGAATTCTGGAGAAAGGTAGCGGAGGGAAGCGTTAAGCGCCACCGGCCGCGCGTCGGCCGGCGTGAGAGCGGCCTGGCTTTCGCTTAAGGCCGGGTTGTGCTGGGAAACGGAAGACGCCGGAACATGCCCGGCCGGGCTGCCGCCGCAATCCGCGGCAATCGCGGGCTCGGGGCTGCCGCTTCTGGCGTGCGGGCAGGGCGTTTGAAAATCCCCATGCTGGTGCAAAAGGCAATGCGGAGCGCCGCTCGCATCCCCCAGCGTGCCGGGGGCTTCAAAGGGCGCGGCGTGGTGCTGGGCGTGACCCGGATTGGCGGACGCCTGGGCGGGGGCTGCCGCACTCAAGAACAAGAGAACGCCAGCCATCAGGAAAAGCGCCCTGCCGCTTGAAATGTTGGCGAAATGTTTCAGCATGCAAACCACCGCTCTTTAAAGAAGAGCCTTAATGCCTGTTCCTTCATTGCCCTTTGTAGAATAAGGCGATGATAAGCAATGGCGCAAAAGATTTCAAGTGGTTTTTAGGGCGGTGGCGGCAGTGGGCTGGTCCTTTGGGCCGCGTGCCTGGCTCTCTATCACCAGGCGGATAAAATCGATGAGGAGGGCTTCGTCCAGATGGCCGGGCATTTTGTCCTTCATTTCGGTGAGCGCCTCGAAGGGAGTGAGTGGGAGGCGGTGGTCGCGGCTCGCGCCCAGGGCGCTCCACACATCGGCGATGGCGCCCATGCGCCCGTACGAAGAAATTCGGCTGCCCGAAAGGCCCATGGGGTAACCGGAGCCGTCGTATTTCTCGTGATGTTCGGCGACCATTGCCAGCACGTTTTTGCTGAAGCTCTTGAGGTCGTTCAACACTTTCCTGCCCGCCGAGGGGTGCTTGCGCACCGCCAAAAACTCCTCCGGCGTGAGCTTACCCTTTTTAGACAGGATGGGCTCGGGGATGAATTTCTTGCCGATGTCGAGCAGCGCGCCGCCCTGCCCGAGCTCCGCCACCTCGTCCCGGCCCATCCCCATGCCGATGCCGAAGATCATGCTGTAAAGGCAGACGTTGGCGCAGTGGGCGTAGTGGTCGTTGTCCTTGTGCGACAGGCGGTACGCCTCGGCGAGGTTCAGGCCGCCTTCGAACAGGCAGTCGCGCATCACCCGCGTCACATCCTTGACCGTGCGCAGAATGCGCGACGAGCCGATGTTCTCGAAGTATTCCTTGAGGACCTGCTGAAGAACGCGGTAGGCCTTTTCCATCACCTCGCAGGGCGGGCGGCCGTTTTCCAGGTCCTTCCTCAGGCCGGCGATCAGGAAATCCTTATAATATTTGATGAGGTCGGTTTCGTGGATGTAGAAATCCTGCGTCGTGTTCGAGGTTACCATGGCGCGAATGCGCTCCTTATTGGCCGCCTCATAATGGGCGAAAATGAGGAACTTCGGCTGCGAGAGCCCCTGCTCGCTCTTGCAGTAGATATCGAAGCCGATGGCGCCGCCCTCGCGCCAGGCCTTGTTGAGAAAATCCAGGTTGATCTTGCGGTAATACTGAGTCAGCTATTCCATAACGTCATGCTTACCATATTATAGGGCGGTGCTCCAGCGGCACAGGGGTGATCCGGGCCGCCCTTTCAGGATAAGGCGCAACCCACTAAAAGTAAAAGTTTTATTTGATTTTTGCTGGACTTGCCAAAGCCCGGTGACAGCGCGGCGCCCTTCCCGTTGGGGCCCGCCCGCCCGGCAAAAATAGCCGAACAGGCCCAAAAATCCGTGCGTTCCTTTTGCTCTTGTGCTAATGATTCAGAGCGGGTTTAATTCTGCATCGAGGAGAGGAATCATGCTGAAACTGGTACTGCTCAGGCACGGCCAAAGCCGATGGAACCTGGAGAACCGCTTCACCGGCTGGACCGATGTCGACCTCACAGAAGAAGGCCGGAATGAAGCGCGGGCGGCGGGAAAACTGCTGAAGGAGGAAGGCTACCTCTTTGACCTCGCCTACACCTCGGTGCTCAAGCGCGCCATCCGCACGTTGTGGATCGTGCTCGACGAGATGGACCTGATGTGGATCCCCGTCCATCGCTCCTGGCGGCTGAACGAGCGCCACTACGGCGCATTGCAGGGCCTGAACAAGGCCGAAACCGCCGCCAAACACGGCGCGGACCAGGTTAAAATCTGGCGGCGCAGCTATTCCGAACCGCCGCCGCCGCTAGACGCCGGTGACGAGCGCCACCCCGCAAGCGACCTCCGCTACCGCGACCTGGCCGAGGCCGACCGGCCCGCCACCGAGGCGCTCTCGCACACGGTGAAACGCTTTCTCCCCTACTGGTTCGATGAAATCGTCCCGAGCCTGAAGGCGGGAAAGTCGGTGCTCATCTGCGCCCACGGCAACAGCCTGCGCGCGCTGGTCAAGCACCTGGACAGCATGAGCGATGAAGACATCGTCGAACTCAACATCCCGACGGGCATCCCGCTGGTGTATGAACTGGACGACGACCTAAGGCCCCTGCGTCACTATTACCTGGGCGACGCCGAAGCGGCGAAGGCCCAGGCGGAAAAAGTGGCGCGCCAGGCCGAGGGCAAATAGCCAGGCCCCTCAGGGCCTGAGCATTTCGCGGGCGTGCTTCAAGGTGGCCGGGGTGATTTTTTCGCCGCCGGACATGCGCGCGAGCTCCTCCACCCGTTCTTCCAGGCTCAGTTCGCGGATCGTCGACACCGTTCTCTTTCCCCGCACTTCCTTCTCGACCCGGTAGTGGGCCCCGGCCATGCCGGCGATCTGCGCCAGGTGGGTGATGCTGAACACCTGGCGGCCCGCCGCCACCTTCTTGAGCCTTACGCCCACCTTCTCGGCCACCTTGCCGCCGATGCCCGAATCCACCTCGTCGAAAATCATCACCGGCACCGTGTCCTCCCGGTTGAGGATGGACTTAAGCGCGAGCATCACGCGCGAAAGCTCGCCGCCCGAGACGATCTTCGCCAGCGGCTTCATTGTCTCGCCGGGGTTGGGCGAGAACAGGAATTCGATCTCCCCCAGGCCGCGCGCCGTGAGACCGAGCCGCTCGCCGCGAAAACGGACGAAACCCGTAGCGTCGGGCTCGTAATGGAAACGCACGCCGAACTGGACGCGCGCCATGTCGAGATCCCGCAGTTCGCCGACCACCTTTTTCTCGAGTTCGCCCGCCGTTTTCTCCCGAGCCAAGGCCAGCGCCGACGCCTGCTTTTCAAGCTCGGCCTCCTCGCTTTTGAGCTTGGACTCAAGCGCCGCCATGCTCTCCTCGCCGCTTGCAAGTTCCACGAGCTCCTCCGCCAGCTTTTCGCGCCGGGCGAGAATCGCCGGAATGTCGCCGCCGTGTTTTCTCTTTAGCCCGTTGATCTCCGCCTGCCGGTCGTCGATCTCCTCGAGGCGCTCCGGGTCGAACTTAAGCTGCCGCCGGTAGTCTCTCAGCGCGTCGATGAGCGCCTCGGTTTCGAAATACGCCGTCTGCGCATGGCCGAGCTTCGCCTCCAGGCCGGCATCGAGGTCCACCAGGGACTCGAGCCCGGCCACCGCCCGGCCCAGCCGTTCGATCACCGCCCCGTCGGCATCGGACAGTTGATCGAGCAATTGCTCGACGGTCTGGTGGATCTTCTCGGCGTTCCTCATCCGCTTCTTTTCCGCTTGCAGGGCTTCTTCCTCGCCGGGTTTGAGCTCGGCGCGGTCGATCTCGGCGAGTTGAAAGGCGATGAGTTCCTGCCGGCTTTCGCGGTCCCTGGCGCGGGCGCGCATGTCGTCCAGTTTTTTCCGCCCCGCCTGGTAGGCGGCGAGACGCTCCGCCAGCGCCTGCCTGGGAGCCCCGGTCTTGCCGTACAGGTCGAGCAGTTCGAGGTGGGTTTCCGGCCTGAGAAGGGACTGATGGTCGTGCTGGCCGTGGATGTCCACCAGCCGGTCGCCGATTTTCGCCAGCGTCGCCACCGTGACCTGGCTGTCGTTGATGAGGCAGCGGCTCTTGCCCGCCGCCGACAGCACGCGCTTGATGAGCACCTCGCCGTCCTCCACCTCGATGCCCAGGTCGCCGAACGAGGCGAGGAGCGCCTGGTCGGCAATTTCAAAACGCGCCTCCACCGTGGCCTGCGACTCGCCGGTGCGGATGAAATCGTTGTCGGCCCGGCCGCCCAGGATGAGGTTCAGCGCATCGATGATGATCGACTTGCCCGCCCCCGTCTCACCGGTAAGCACGTTGAAGCCCTCGCGGAACTCGATCCGCAGGCTGTCGATGATGGCAAAATGGGCGATCTTGAGTTCTTTAAGCATCTGAATCGCGGGCGCTCTGCCTGTCCATGATTTTTTGTTGCAACTCGCCGGCACGCTTAAGGACTTCGTCCTTCTCCGGGTGGGGCGGCTTGCCCCCGGCCACGCCCCTGAGCGCAGCCAAAGCCTCCAGCGCCTTCTTGAGCCTGCCCCGGGCGAACAACACCTCCGCCTGAACCAGGTAATTTTCCTCGTATTGGGGAGCGAGGCTCACCGCCCGGCCGATGTGGTCGAGGGATTTGCCGAGGTCGCCGCCGAGGAAAAACGGCAGTTCGAGATAGAGCTTGGCGAGCGCCCGGTGCGGCCCGCCGTGGTCGAACCCCGGGTCGAGCTTGAGCGCGGTTTCCATGTCCCGGCGGAAGGGGTCAATGATTTCCAGGCTCTTCCACAACCCTTCGAGCTCGCCCAGCCTGCCCAGGCAAAGCCCCTTGTAAAAATAGCCCGGAGCCAAACCGCTGTTGAGGAGGACGGCCTGCCCGGCGCTTTCGAGGCAGCGCGCGTAATGCCCGCCCTTTCCGGCGGCGAGTTTCCCTAGCCGGTAATGGGCGCGCGCCAGCCGCCAGGCCCGTTCGTCCGCCGCCGCCGGGGCCTCCTCGAGGAGGCTCACGATGCTGGCAAACTCCTCCGCCGAAACCGCGCTTTCGTGCAGGCGGTCTATCTCTTCAAGGCTCGCCGACTGCGCCGCCTGCGCTCCGAAAAGCCAGAACGCGCCTAGGAAAAGAATGGTTCGCTTGAGAGCCATGGCTCACTAGAAAATACTTTTTCCCAATGGAGGTTGCGCTATAATCAAAGGATCGGAGATAGCCAGGGCGCGCATCCGGCGGCAAGCCGCCTTTTGCCCGGGCAATAATTCAATCTATCATAAATATGAACATTCTTCGCCTAACGATTTTCACCCTCATTGGCATGGGGCTTCTCTTCGCCGGCCAGGCCCAGGCCGAGCCGGCGCAAGAGGAAGTGAACGCCCTGCTCGGGGCCATCAAGCAAATCAAGGCCGGCGACAACCTGCCCGAGGAACAGGCCCGGACAAACCGGGAGCAATCCGAAAAGGCGCTCGCGCTCTTCGCCATGGACGAGGTGAGCCGGAAGGCCCTCGGCAAGTACTGGGACAAGACGCCGCCGGAGGACCAGAAAAAGTTCTCCACCCTGCTCGGCCAGTTGTTCGTCCACGTCGCCTTTCCCAATTCCGCCAAGTTCTTCGCCGGCCTCAGGATGGACTTCGGCAAAGCCGAGGTCGAAGGGTCGCGCGCCGTGGTGCCGATGACCGTGACCCACCCCGAAGAGGGCGAGGTGGGCATCGATTTTCACCTGGCTAAAAAAGACGGGGTGTGGCGGCTCGTCGACGTGTATCTCGACGAGGTCAGCCTGCGCAACAACCTGCGCAGCCAGTTCTACAAGGTGCTGGCGGAAAACGATTTCAAGGAGCTGCTTGCGCGCATGGAAAAGAAGCTCAAGGAAGCCACCACCTGAACGCGCCCTCCCACCGCC
>QJWD01000226.1 GCA_003235465.1 Nitrospirota bacterium
AAAAAATGGGTTACGGCAATAACCGTAACCCATTGAAAAGAATGGTCGGGATGAGAGGATTTGAACCTCCGGCCCCTTCGTCCCGAACGAAGTGCGCTACCAGGCTGCGCTACATCCCGACACTTTTGCTTTTATTTTTCGGCCCGCGCCCGGCGCGGGTTTGGTTTTATTTATCCCACCTGTAGCGGTCCACGCTTTCGCTCCAGAACGACTGGTTGGTGACGTTGCGTTCGACGTCGGCGGATTTGCATTTCGGGCAGGTCACTTTCTTTTTGCCCACTTCTGAAATCCGCATTTCGACGACAAAGTCTTCCTTGCACTTTTTACAGGTGTGGTCGTAATGGGGCATGGTGCTCGCTCCTGAATGGAAAATAATACAATACTTCCTACTTCAATGCAACGAAGCCGGTAAAGTTGTTCCAGCGAAAAAACAGCTCCACCGCCCGAAACCCCGCCCCGGCGATTAGGGCCCGGTTGCCCTCGGCGGTGAGGGGGATGAGGACGTTTTCCAGGGCTTCCCGCTTGCGGGCGATCTCGAGTTCGGTATACCCGCGTTGCCGCTTGTGGTCATGATACAGGCCGGTGAGGGTTTCCTCGTGCTCCGGGTGCTCGGCGCGTATTTTTTCTATGACGAGGAGCAGGCCGCCCTCCCGCATGCCGCCGTGCAATCGCCCTAGCAGCGGGCCGCGCCCTTTAGGCGGCAGGAACTGCAGGGTGTAGTTCATGACCACCACCGAGGCTTCGGCGGGGCGAAAGCCGGCCGCCAGGTCGGCCTGTTCGAGCTCCCAGATGGCGGGGGCGCGGGCCAGCTTTTCGCGCGCCTTTTCGAGCATGGCGGCGGAGCTGTCGACGCCGATGAGGCGCACCCCCTCGGGCACGGCCTTAGCGAGCAGGGCGAGCAGGCTGCCTGTGGAGCAGCCGAGGTCGTAAACCCGGCTGCCGGGCACGGCGTGGCGCGCCGCCCAGGCGACGGCTGTGCTCAGGCATTCCCGGTACAGGGGAACGCTGCGTTCGAGCATGTCGTCGAATACGCGGGCGACGGCGTCGTTGAACTCGAAGCGGCCTGGGCCGTCGCCTGTCTGGTACAGGTTGTCCTGCTTTGTGGCGGCGGGCTTCACGGCCCGGGCACCTCGCCGGGGGCCACCGGCCCGGCCTTGCTTTTCATCAGCAGCTTGTTGATGGCGTTCAGGTACGCGTGGGCGCTGGCCTCCAGGGTGTTGACCCCGGCGCCCTTGCCGATGACCTCGCGGTTGTCGCTCGCCACGCGCACGGTGACTTCGCCCTGGGCGTCCTTGCCGCGGGTTTTGGACATCACCTGGTAGTCGAGCAGGCGGCAGGTGAGGCCGGTGATCTTGTCGATGGCGTTGTAGATGGAATCGACGGGGCCGTCGCCGGTGGCGCTGGCGTCGTGGTCCTTGCCGTCGCGGCTCCTCAGCACGACGTGGCCCTCGGGCGCGCTGCCGGTTTCAAAACGGCCGCCGATTTTCACCAGGTTGTAGGTGTTCTGCTCCTCGGCGATCCAGCGCTGCTTCTGGATGAGGGTGAGGATGTCGTCGTCGAAAATCTCCTTCTTTTCATCGGCGAGCACCTTGAACTCGTGGAACACCTGGTCGAGCTCTTTCGCCGTCAGCTCGTAGCCGAGTTCCTTCACCTTGTGGGTGAGGGCGTTGCGGCCGCTGTGCTTGCCCATGACGATTTCGGATTCCTCGACGCCGACGTCCTTCGGGTCCATGATCTCGAAGGTGTCCTTGCGCTTGAGGAAGCCGTGCTGGTGAATGCCGGACTCGTGCGCGAAGGCGTTCTTGCCGACTATTGCCTTGTTGCGCTGCACGAAGAAGCCGGTGAGGCTGCTCACCAGCTTGCTGCACGGCTGGATGTGCTTGGTGTCGATGGCGGTGTCGATGCCGTAATAGTCGCCCCGGGTGCGGAGAGCCATGACGATCTCCTCCATGGCGGCGTTGCCGGCGCGCTCGCCGATGCCGTTGACGGTGCACTCCACCTGGCGCGCCCCCGCCTGCACGGCTGCGAGGCTGTTGGCGACGGCGAGGCCTAAGTCGTTATGGCAGTGCACGCTGATGACGGCGCGGTCGATGCCGGATACGTTTTCCTTAAGATGAGCGATGAGCTGGCCGAACTCGCCGGGGATGCTGTAGCCCACGGTGTCCGGGATGTTCAGCGTGCCGGCGCCCGCTTTGATGACTTCCTCGAGAACTTCGACGAGGAATTCCTTCTCGGTGCGCGAGGCGTCCATTGGCGAAAACTCGACGTCGTCGACGAACGCCATGTCGATGATCTCCGCCTTGGCCTTATGCACCATGTGTTTGCGGTGGATCTTCGAGGTCGAGAGGAAAACGTGGATGCGCGGTTTCGCCGCCTTCTCGAGGGCGCGCGCCGCCGCTTCGATGTCTTTTTCGAGCGCGCGCGCGAGCCCGGCGATGGAGGCGCCGCGGATTTCCTCCGCAATCTGCCTGACCGATTCGAAATCCCCCGGCGACGCGGCGGGGAAGCCCGCTTCGATCACGTCGACCTTGAGTAGAGCCAGCTGCCTGGCGATCTCCAGCTTTTCGGCGATATTCAAGCTGGCGCCCGGGCATTGCTCCCCGTCTCTCAAGGTGGTGTCGAAGATGATGAGCTTTTCTGATTTCATGGTCGGTCGGTTCTCCTTATTATTAAAATGTGCCGCGAAGGGCGGGGTTTATCCGCCCGGTTACTCCGGCTCCGCTTGCGGGAGGTTCACCCCTGTCAGCGGGCCGTCCTTTTTCTGAAACGGGTTGTCGGGAACGTGCAGCTGGTGGCGATGGGCGTTGTCGCCGATGATCGCCTTGTTCCCCTGTACGCGGGTGCCGGTGAGGCGGCTCACCAGGCGGC
>QJWD01000331.1 GCA_003235465.1 Nitrospirota bacterium
GGAGGTCAGGCGGAACACTTTCGGCCACTGGGGCCACGGGTTTTGCGGTGCGCGCTCGGCAGGCGGCTCGGGCAAGAGTTCGAACTGGTGCACCGAGCACGCGCCTTGCCTGAGCGAGGTGCCGAGGCAGTCGCTGCCGGTATCGCCCCCGCCGATGATGAGCACGTTCTTGCCCTTGGCGCTGATGGCTATGTCATCGGAGATGGTATCGCCTTCGTTGCGCTTGTTCTGCTGCGGCAGGAATTCCATGGCGAAATGGATGCCCGCAAGCTCGCGCCCTTCCACCGGCAGGTCGCGCGGCTTTTGCGCCCCGCCGCAAAGCACCACCGCGTCGTATTCGTCCCTCAGTTTCTGGATGGGAAAATCCACCCCGACGTGAGAGTTGGGCTTGAACTCCACCCCCTCGTCCCGCATGAGCTGCACACGGCGGTGGACGACGGTTTTCTCCAGCTTGAAATGCGGGATGCCGTACATCAGCAGCCCGCCGATGCGGTCGTCCCTTTCGTACACCGTCACCGCGTGGCCCGCCTGGTTGAGCTGCACGGCAGCGGCCAGGCCGGCGGGGCCGGAGCCGACGACGGCCACCTTCTTGCCGGTGCGCTTCGCGGGCGGCGCCGGGCGAATCCAGTTGTTCTCGAAACCGCGCTCGGCGATCTCTCGCTCGATCATGCAGATCGTCACCGGCGGCTCGTTGATGCCGAGAACGCACGACCCCTCGCACGGCGCGGGGCAGATGCGGCCGGTAAACTCGGGAAAATTGTTGGTCTTCAGCAAATGCGCGACCGCCTCTTCCCAGCGGCCACGAAAGACCATGTCGTTCCAGTCGGGAATCAGGTTGCCGAGCGGGCAGCCGCTGTGGCTCTGGCAGAAGGGCACGCCGCAGTCCATGCAGCGCGCGCCCTGGTCGCGCAGCTTTTTCTCGGGCAGTTCGTCGTACACCTCGCGGTGGTCGTGCAGGCGATCCTTCACCGGCCTCTCCGGCAGCGTCTGCCGCTTGAACTTCTTGAATCCGTCCACCGCACCCATCAGGCCACCTCCCCGAGCGCGGCCTGCTTCAACCGCTTTTTGCGTTCTTCAAGCACGCGCCGGTAATCGCGCGGATACACTTTGACGAATTTCGGCAACAGCGCCTCCCAATTATCGAGGATGTTCTTCGCCACCGTGCTATGGGTGTGCAGGTGATGCTCCTCGATGAGGCCGCGCAGGCGATGGATGTCCTCGTCCTCCTTCACCGGCTCGAGGTCCACCATGCCCTGGTTGCAGTGGATGGAAAAGTTATCATGCCGGTCGATGACGTAGGCCAGCCCGCCGCTCATGCCGGCGGCGAAGTTGCGCCCGGATTCGCCGAGAACCACCACCGTGCCCCCGGTCATGTACTCGCAGCCGTGGTCTCCCACGCCCTCCACCACGGTTTCCGCGCCGCTGTTTCTCACCGCGAAGCGCTCGCCGGCGATGCCGCGGAAAAACGCCTTGCCGGACACCGCGCCGTAAAGCACCGTGTTGCCAATGAGGATGTTCTCCTCGGGCACGATGGGGCACTCCGTGGCGGGATAGATGATGACCTTGCCGCCCGAGAGCCCCTTGCCGACATAATCGTTGGCGTCCCCGGCGAGGGTGAAGGTGACGCCGGGGGCCAGGAAACCGCCGAACGTCTGCCCCGCCGAGCCCTTGAAATCGAAGCAGAGGGTATCCGGCGGCAGCCCCTCTTCGCCGAAGCGGGTGGAGATCTCGTAACTCAGCATCGCGCCGACGGCGCGGTTGGTGTTGCCGATGGCGAAATTCTTGTGCACCTGATAGCGGTTCTCGAACGCCGGCTTGCTCGCCTCGATCAACGTGTGATCGAGCGCGTCGTCCAGGTCGCCGGAGAGGTCCTGCTTCGACACGTTGCGAATGGCGACGCTGTCCGGCATATCCGGCTTGTGCAGGATGTTGCCGACATCGAGGCCGCTTGCCTTCCAGTGATCGATGGCCTTGTTGCCCTCGAGCCGCTCCACCCGGCCGATCAGGTCTGAAAAGCGCCGGTAGCCGAGTTCGGCCATGACCTCGCGCACTTCCTGGGCGACGAAGGTGAAGAAGTTGACCACCGCCTCGGGCGTGCCCTTGAACTTCTTCCTGAGCTCCGGGTCCTGAGTGGCGACACCCACCGAACAGGTGTTGAGGTGGCACTTGCGCATCATGATGCAACCCATGGTCACAAGCGCGGTGGTGGAAAAGCCGAACTCGTCGGCGCCGAGCAGGCCGCCGATGACCACGTCGCGGCCGGTTTTGAGCTGCCCGTCCACCTGCACGCGAATGCGGCCGCGCAGGTCGTTCAGCACCAGGATCTGCTGCGTCTCGGACAGGCCCAGCTCCCAGGGCAGCCCCGCGTGTTTGATCGAGGTCTGCGGCGAGGCGCCGGTGCCGCCATCGTGACCGCTGATGAGGACCCCCTCGGCGCGCGCTTTCGACACGCCGGCGGCGATGGTGCCCACCCCCGCTTCCGCCACCAGCTTGACGCTCACATCCGCCTTCGGGTTGGCGTTGTGCAGGTCGAAGATGAGCTGCTGCAGGTCCTCGATGGAATAAATATCGTGATGCGGCGGCGGCGAGATCAGCCCCACCCCCGGCGTCGAATGGCGGATCTTGGCGATGTACTCGCTGACCTTGTGGCCGGGCAGCTGGCCGCCCTCCCCCGGCTTCGCGCCCTGGGAAATCTTGATCTGCAGTTCATCGGCATTGGCGAGGTAAAAGCTGTTGACGCCGAAGCGCCCGGAGGCGACCTGCTTGATCTTGCTCCTGCGGCTGTCGCCGTTGGCATCGGGGATGTAGCGCACCGGGTCCTCCCCGCCTTCGCCGGTGTTGCTTTTGCCGCCCAGGCGATTCATGGCGATGGCCAGGGTCTCGTGCGCCTCGCGCGATATCGAGCCGATGGACATGGCGCCGGTACAGAACCGTTTGGTAATTTCAGAGACAGGCTCCACCTCGTCGAGGGGAACCGGATCGCCCTTTTTGAACTTGAACAGGCCGCGCAGGGTGCACTGGCGGGTGGCCTCGTTGTCGGCCAGGGCGGAAAATTTCTTGAAGGTCGCGTAATCGCCGGACTGCGTCGCGTGCTGCAACAGGGCGATGGCCTGCGGCGAAAGCATGTGCTTCTCATGCCCGCGCCGCCAGTAGTAGTTGCCTCCCATGTCGAGCGCGAGGGGGTTTTCCTGGCCGCGCGCGTACGCCTTTTTGTGCCGCTCGATCACCTCGCGCGCGAGCACCTTGAGGCTCGCGCCTTTCACCCTCGACGGCGTGCCGGTGAAATACCGCTCCACGACCTTGTCGTCGAGGCCGACGGCCTCGAAGATCTGCGCACCACGGTAGCTCTGGATAGTGGAAATGCCCATTTTAGCAATAATCTTGAACAGGCCCTTGCGCGTCGACTTGATGAAATTTTTGACCGCGCTGCGCGTTTCCATAGCGCCGACGAACACCTTTTCGGTCGCGATCTCGGCGGCGGTCTCGTAGGCGAGGTAGGGGCACACCGCGCCCGCGCCGTAGCCGATGAGGAGGGCGAAGTGCATCATCTCGCGCGCTTCGCCGGTCTCGATGACGAGGCCCACCTGGGTCCTCGTGAGTTCTCTCAGGAGGTGGTGGTGCACCGCGGCCACGGCGAGCAGGCTCGGGATCGGCACCCGCTCCCGGTTCATGCCTCGGTCGGAAAGCACCAGGATGGTCGCCCCCGCCTCGATGGCCTGGGACGCGCTCTTGCACAACCCCTCCAGCGCCTTCTCCAGGCCGCCCTCGCCCTCGGCGGCGGGAAAAAGAATGGAAAGGACCGTGGACTTCACGCCGGGAAGGTTGAGCCCGCGGATTTTTTCCATCTCCTCCAGGGTGAGCACGGGGTGGTGGATCTTGAGTTTGCGGCAATGGTCCGGCGATTCGAGCAGCAGGTTGAGCTCCCGCCCGAGCGTCACCTCCATCGACATGACCAGCTCCTCGCGGATCGAGTCGATGGCGGGGTTGGTCACCTGGGCGAACAGCTGTTTGAAATAGTTGAACAACAATTGCGGCCTGTCCGACATGACGGCGAGCGGCGTGTCGTTGCCCATGGATCCGGTGGCCTCGGAGCCCTTGTCCACCATCGGCGCCATGACGAGGCGAATGTCCTCGGCTGTGTAGCCGAACGCCACCTGGCGCGTCAACAGGCCGTCGGCCTCGGCAGGCGGCTTGCCCGCGGCGGGCAGCTTTTCCAGGTTGACCTGGTTGTCCTTCACCCAGCCGGTGTACGGCTTTTGCGTGGCGATTTTCGCCTTCAGCTCCTTGTCGGAGATGATGCGGCCCTCGCCGATGTCCACCAGGAACATCTTGCCCGGCTGCAGGCGGCCCTTCAGGATGATGTCTTCCTCGGGGATGGGCAGTACGCCCACTTCCGAAGCCATCACCACCAGGTCGTCACGGGTGACGATGTAGCGGGAGGGCCTCAGGCCGTTGCGGTCGAGCACCGCGCCGATCACCTGCCCGTCGGTGAAGGCTATGGAGGCCGGGCCGTCCCAGGGTTCTATCATCGAGGCGTGGTATTCGTAGAAGCCGCGCTTGTCCGCGTCCATCGTTTCGTGGCCGCTCCAGGGCTCGGGAATCATCATCATCACCGAGTGCGGCAGCGAGCGCCCGGTCTGGTACAACAGCTCGAGCCCCTGGTCGAAGTCGGCGGAATCGCTGCCGCCGGGGGCGATCACCGGGAGGATCTTGCTGATGTCCTCGTACAGGGGCGATTCGAACAGGCCCTCGCGGGCGCGCATCCAGTTGCGGTTGCCGCGGATGGTGTTGATTTCGCCGTTATGGGCGATGAAGCGGAACGGCTGCGCCCGCCCCCACGAGGGAAACGTGTTGGTGCTGTAGCGGGAGTGGCTGATCGCCAGGGCGGACTCCATCTCCGGGTTCTTGAGGTCGAGGAAATACGTCTCGAGCTGCGGCGCCATCAGCTGGCCCTTGTAGATGAAGGTCCGGCAGGACAGGCTGCAGATGTAGAAATTTTCGTTGGTCTTGTTCATGCCCGCGGCGCGCACCCGCTTGGCCACCTGCTTGCGGACCTGGAACAGCCGCCGCTCCAGCTGGTCGGCGCTGGTGATGTCTTCCCTTGCTCCGATGAACACCTGGCGCATGATCGGCTCCACCTTGCGCGCCGTGACGCCGATGGTGCTGTTGTCCACCGGCACCTCGCGCCAACCGAGAAAGTCCAGCCCCTCCTCGGGCACCGTCTTTTCCACGATCTTGACGCAGACCTCCGCCTCGCGCTTGTCGTTGGGCAGAAACACCAGACCGGCCCCGTAACGCCCCTCTTCCGGGAGATCGATGTCCAGGCCCCGGCACTCGTGCCTGAAAAACGTGTGCGGCAGTTGCATCAAAATGCCCGCCCCGTCACCGGTCAGCGGGTCGGAACCGCAGGCGCCGCGGTGCTCGAGCTTTTTCAGGATTTCAAGCCCCTGCACGATGATTTGGTGCGACCGCTTGCCCTTCATGTGGACGACGAAGCCGACGCCGCAATTTTCCTTCTCGTATTCCGGGTCGTATAAGCCCTGTTTTTCCGGTGTTCGCATAGCTATCTCTGTATGGTTCGGCGGCCATGGTCCAGGCGCGCATTTCCAGATGACAATGAATCCAGTTTGTTAAACAGCCGGGGCCATCCCGGGGTTGGATAGGTAAATATGAAGCAAATATTATACCCGGCCCGGGAAGCTTGTTGGAGCGCGTTTTAGGGCCATCGCGGGAGATTATGAATACCTTTATAACACAATATTGTGTAAAATAAACACAGTCTACACAGATTCTCTCGTGGCAATGCAACCGGCGCTGGGCCGGCGGCGGCCCCTTCCTGCTTTGCGGTAAGGGGAATTATACACCACCCGCCCGCAAAACCAGTGGAAAGGTTTGATCCCACTGGCTTTTTTTGCCATGATGTTGCCATCGTCCGATCCATGCCCGGCGAAAACCTTCAGACAAGGGATACCCATGATTGCACAGGAAGTGATGAGCTTGAACCCGGTCACCATTCGCACGCGGGATTCGCTCTACCACGCGCTCAGCCTCATGCAGAAACACGCCATCCGCCATCTTCCCGTGGTGGACGAGGGAAGCCTCGAGGGCATCATCACCGAGAGTGATATCCGGGGCGCTTTTCTCGTCGAGCCCGGCAAAAAAGCCCCAGACCCGGAAAACATGACGGTGGGCGACCACATGACCCGCGCCCCGCTCACGGTAGCGCCTGAAACCCACATCGAGGACGTCGCCCTCGTCATCTACAAGAACAAGATCGGCGCGGTGCCCGTGGTCCAGGAGGCAAGCCTCGTCGGCATCATCTCGATCATGGACATTCTCGGCCTGTTCGTGGACCTCATGGGCATCATCCACGCAAGCTCGCGCATCGACGTGGTCATGGGCAAGGACCCGAAAAACTTCGACCGCGTCTCCAGGCTGATCAATGAGCGCGGGATGAACATCATCAGCGTCGGCATGGCGCCGTTCAAGGGCGATAAAACCAAGCAGACCTACATTTTCCGCCTCGACCTGTGCGACACCGCGCCGCTGGTGGAAAAGATCACCGCCGCCGGGTTTCAGGTGATCGCGGCGATGGACTGAAGGCCCATGGCCCATGAATGGCTGATCGTTTTCGACACCACGCTGAGAGACGGCGTCATGGGGCTTTCCCGCCCGCCCGCAACGGAGGACAGGCTCGCCATCGCGCATGAGCTCGCCCGCCTGGGGGTGGACGTCATCGAAGCGGGCTACCCCGCAGGCCCGGCGGGGGACATGGAGGCCGCCCGCGCCATCGCCGGGGCGGTTGCCGGGCCCGTCATCGCCGCCCTGGCGGCGGCCCGCCCGGCGGAAATCGACCTGGCGGCAGAGGCCCTTTCCCAGGCGGCCCGGCCGCGGATTCATGTTTACCTCCCCACTGGCAAGGCCCGACGGGAGCGGGGCCAGCAGGAGGCCCGGCAGGATCTCATCCAGCAAACCCGGGATGCGGTGCGGCAGGCGGCGGCAGCGGTGGAGGATGTCGAGTTTTCCCCGTTCGATGCGACGCGCACCGACGAGGGACTTCTGGCGGACCTCATAACCGCCGCCGTCGAGGAAGGCGCGAGGACGATCAATATCTCCGACACCCTCGGCTGCTGCCTGCCCGAGGAGTTCGGAGCCCTGGTTGGCCGGCTCGCGGCGAAGGTCGGCGAGGCGGTCCTCAGCGTGCACTGCCACAACGACCTAGGGCTAGCCGTCGCCAACAGCCTGGCCGCCGTGCGAGCCGGGGCCAGGCAGGTGGAGTGCTCCGTCAACGGCATCGGCGAGCGGGCGGGAAACGCCGCCCTCGAAGAAATCGTCATGGCGCTCGCCACGCGAAACAATTATTATGGTATGGGCACCGGTGTCAACATGGCGCGCCTGCTTCAGGCGAGCCGCCTGGTGAGCCGCCTCACCGGCACCCGCGTGCAGGAAAACAAGGCCATCGTCGGCGACAACGCCCGCCGCCACC
>QJWD01000269.1 GCA_003235465.1 Nitrospirota bacterium
AAAGCAGCACCGCGGCGACGGAAACATAATTGTCCGCTTCCAGCGCTCCCAGAATGATGTACCATTTGCCGAAAAACCCCCCCGTCGGCGGCAGGCCGATCATGCCGAGAGCCATCATGATTAAAGACCCGGTGAGCCAGGGGGCCTGTTTGCCGACGCGCCCTAGGTCGTCAATCGTTTTGACTCCATAATGGCAAACCGCGACGCCCGCCAGAAAAAATAGGGCCGCCTGCATCACGGCGTCGTTCAACAAATAAAATATGCCTCCGACAAACCCGGTTGGGTTGCCCTGGCCGATTCCGATGAGAATGATGCCGATGTGCGAAATGCCGCCATAAGCGAACATCATCTTCACGTTGCGCTGGGCCAGGGCCAGGCTCGCCCCGATGACCGCCGCCAGGGCCCCGACCGCTTCCACGAGCAGCAATATCGGAATATCATTGATGACGATGGATGCGTTGAAAACCCAATAGACGATTCTGACCCACGCCAATAGCGCCACCTTGGTGACGACCGAAGACAAAATGGGAGAAATGGAATCGGGAGCGTGGGTGTAGGCCTCGGGCAACCAGGAATGAAACGGAACCAGGGCCATCTTGACCCCAAGGCCGATGAACATGAAAAGCAGCCCGCCCACCAGGGCCTTGGAGTGCATCAGATGGGGAAGTTTTTCGACCATATCCGCCATATTCAGCGTGCCGCTGACCGCGTAGAGATAACTCACCCCGAGAAGATAAAGGGAAGCGCCAAGAGTTCCAAATATAAGGTAGCGAAACGCCGCGAACAGCGCTCTCCCGCCGGCGACGCCAATCAGCGCGTAACTCGAGATGGCGGCAACTTCCAGAAACACGAACAGGTTGAAAAAATCCGCCGCGAAAACAACCCCCGTCAGGGAGGACACCAGCAACAATATCAGCGTGTAATAATGAACGATCCGGCCACCCAGACCCTCTGGGGAAATTCGCCCGGCAAACACCACGCCCAACAAACCCAGCGCGCTCACCAGCGCCAGGATGACACTGGCAAATCCATCGGCCACCCATTCGATGCCGAGGGGCACCGCCCACCCGCCGAACATATACCGCACCTCGCCATGGTGAACGACGTTATACAAGTTCAGAATGGAGACCGGAAGCATGGCCGCAAGCACCGCCACGGTGATGGGCTGGCTCCAGTGACGGTGCTTCAGGCAAATCACTGGCATGGAGATACCGGCGAACAG
Source organism: Nitrospirota bacterium (assembly GCA_003235465.1). The sequence goes on from QJWD01000269.1 coordinate 1,223, forward strand.
CGGGAGAAGAAACAGGATTGCGGGGAGTTGATCACTCATTCTAATCTTTCAAGAATTTCTTGCTCGTCCAGGCTGCCGTATTTTCGATAGATGGCCCCACACAGGGCCAGCCCCACACCCGTTGTCGCCACGCCAACCACGATGGCCGTCAGCGTCAGGACATGCGGCAACGGGTTCATGTAAGCCCCCGCCTGCACCGCCTCCGAGGTGGACTTGAGCACGGGAACCGTCGCGTCCTCCTTCACGCTTAAGGACACCAGGAAAAAAATAACGCTGGTTTGCACCAGGTACATGCCGATGAGTTTCTTCACGAGGTTGAACCGCGTGACCATGATGTAAAAGCCCCACAGGAAGATGATGACAAACGCCAAAAAATTGGGGCGATAAAAAATCGCGAGCAGGGCATCAACCATTGATCGAATCCTCGATGATCTCTTCCGCGGACAAACTGAATACAATGGATACGGCGGTGACCGCAACATCCACGGCCACGCCGATTTGGGTGAGCATGATTCCCAAAAACCTGCGAGACGCGGGCTCCAAACCCGGAATTTCCAGATTCGCATAATTGAGGAACTCCCCTCCTCCAATCATGCACAAGCCCCCCACCCCCGCGTAGATCAGCATCCCGACGCCGTCGCCATGCAAAACCTTTTTGGCAATTTCAGCGCGGGACGCATCATGACCGAAAATCAATACCGACATGATCATCCCCGTGCCCAGAATTACCCCGCCGACAAAACCTCCCCCCGGCCCATATTGCCCGAAGAACAACACATACAAGCCGAATATCTGGATGATCGGGATGAGAAAGCGGCCGGAGGACTGCACGATGATGCTGTCGTGTGGGCGTATCATTATTGCTTCCTCCTTAGCAGCATGGCGCAGGCGATGCCCGAAGTAAAAATGACCACGGTCTCGATCATCGTATCAAGCGAGCGGTAGTCCATCAGCACCGAAGTCACCACATTCGGCGTGTGGGTTTCCCGGTAGCTCTGCTCGAGGTAGGCCGGCGAAATATGCGCGCTCGCCGGGGAGTCCGGGTCGCCAAAGCCGGGAAGGTCCTTCGCGGCGTAGAGCAGGAGAATTCCCAAAAGCGGAAAAACGATCAACATGGCCACCGAAGGCGGCGGGCGGCGAAGCCGAGTGTCCTTGGGCGCGGTGCCAAACAGCGTCAGCAAAAAAAGAACCGTGCCGAGCCCCGCCCCCACCACCGCTTCCACAAAGGCGACATCCACCGCCCCGAGGCCTCCCCACACCAGCGCCAGGAAAAAACTGTACGAGCCGAGAAGCAGCACGGCGCTCAACAGGTCCTTGACCATGATGGCGCCGGCGGCGGTGACAAGCAGAAGCAGGAGCAAGGGAATTTCATAGGGGAAGATCATGATGATTCCTTTTTCCAGGGCTTGAGCCCGGACCTGAGAGCCGCGCGAATCGCGGCGTGTGAAATGACGGGATTGAGAATAAACAGCAGGGCCAGCACCGCCAGAATTTTCATCGTGTTCTTATCCAAACCCTCGTAAAGGGAAATCCCCACCAGCATCAAAAACGCCCCCAGGGAGTCTGTCAGGGACACGGCATGAGAACGGCTGAACACATCGGGCAACCGGACCACCCCGATCGCGGCGACGACCAGGAAAAATAACCCCGTCCCAATAAAAAATATTGAAAGCGCGTCCATTCTACGAGTGCCCCCTTTGCTCAAGATATTTGGTCACGGCAAGCGCTCCGACCAGATTCAGCAGGGCATACCCGGTTGAGATATCTATAAACATATCGACCCGCTCGTAATAAAGCCCAATGACGATAAGCATGATGATCGCCTTGGTGGAAATTCCGTTGAGCCCCAGCACGCGGTCAAAAATGGTGGGGCCCCTCAGCACGCGAAACAGATAAGCACCGATGAGAACGGCCAGCAATACCAAAACGAAGAGAAGAAAGGTTTTCATAGATCCGGCTCCACGTCCCTGAAAATATCGGCGATTTTATTTTCCATCTCCCCGCTCGCAAGATCATCGCCTGAAACCTGATCTATCGCATGAACGATGAGTTTATTCCGGTCCACCTCCGCGGTGATCGTTCCGGGGGTTAACGTGATGGAATTGCCGAAAAGAACCACGGCCCCGTGGTGACGCAGTTTGGAATCCACCGAAATCAACTGCGGGGAAATGGGCAGCGCGGGGTGCAAAATGAGCCTGGACAAATGGAGGCTGCTTTGCAGGATCTTATAAAACAGCCAGGGGAGATAAAGCGCCACTCTTAGCCACAGGCGGAATTTCGGCACGAACAGCGCATGGCCGGAGTTGACCCAGGCCACGCCGAAGCAAACAACCGCCCCCAGGGCAAGGTGAATCCAGTCAAAGCTGGCGGAAAGCAAGATCCAGAACAACAGCAGCGCCATGGCCTTTAAAACCAGGAAGGCGAAGGATATGGGTCTGGATCGGGTTGCCATAATATTTTCAAAGACGGGTTGAACCTAAGTGCCTCGGCCTGTCCGAGCATTCCTGAAAAAACCCGCCTGGAACCGGGGGCGGATCATCCGCCGAAAACCAAGTCCAGGCGCCTGCCTTCAACTCACCGCCAATTGGGGAACCGCCTCCCATGTCGCATCCGGATTGTACCGGTGAAACGAAAAATCATGGGGATCCAGCGCCACAAGATGGAGCCATTCATTATGAAACAGCTGCTGGAGGATCGGGTGTTTTTGAATGATGGCCGAAATGACGTTCGGCGCATGTTCGATGACAGCCAGGAGCCGCATCGGCTCATGGTGGTGAATGTCCCCGTTATTGACGGTTTGCAGCGGGAACCCCATCTGCAAATCACTCTGGCTGCCCAGCATCATCCCGACGCCTCCAACGACGTTGTGCAGCACCTTGCTGCCGCTGCCATACTTCCAGGGATCGACCGCGGAAAAATAATAACCCGTATTGATCCACTCGCCGACGATCAAGGGCGCGGTCATAATTTTTTCGAGGATCGCGCCTTCGGGATCGGCAACGGGATCATACGAGTGCAGGAAAACACGGCCGCCCAGATCCAGCCCCCGGGTCAGCTTTCGCCGCCCGATGAGAAAGGCGGCGTTGCCCGCCAGGCCCCATTCCGGCCGCGTGTTCGCCCAATCGCAGCTGCGCCCGTCCACATGAATGAATGCCTGTTCCGCGGAAATCCCCGCCGGCGCTCCGGGAATGCGGCGGCATCGCTCGAGCGCCTGTTTCTTCCCGGCCTCCTCGAGATCGCGGATGAGCGCCCCGAGGTCCTCCCTATGCGAATCCGGCAATTCCTCCAGATCGTAAAACTCGACCCGGTCCGTCGTGGTGTTATGTTTCCCGGGAAGAAACCAGGTGTCATCGGGAATCGGCAACCCCTTTTCACTGAGAAGGCGGCGAACTTCGGGTTCATTCGCCATCGCGGCAAACACCCGCGCGTTGGCATCGCCCGGCGCGCCGCCGCAGGCCCCGCAATCCAACGCCCCATAATAGGGGTTGTTGTCCGTCTCGCTGCCATGGCCGCATAGGCACACCAGCCGCGCCAGGTTTTTCGTGAGCCCCATGGCCCTCAGGCCATTTTCGATGAAGGCCGCCCGTTCCGAAAGGGAAAATCCTCCCGAGAGCCCCTCTGGAATTTCCCCTGCATCCACTTCTCCCGCCCCGGGGTTTTGAGGATCCCCTGGCGCGGAAACGGCGATCCGGGTGGGGACCTTGTTCGTCAACCTGTTCAGGATGGCCGAGGTCAGGGCATGGAAGGTTTTCTTGAGCAGGGTCTTGCCCACCAACCCCAGGCTAAAAAAGAACCCCAACACATCGATCGCCATCATCGAACCCACAGGGTGATGCTTGAGATCGTGAAACAGATGGTCGCCCAATTGTTGCCAGCGGCTGCCCGAGGCGTATTTATTGAGCGCCTGGCCTCCCTCCGGCCGGGGGGTTTCCGTCACCGCGTGGTTGGGGGTCAGCAGCACGGGGCATAAAGAAGCGTGCTGATCACTATCAAATGCCTGATAGCTGATGGGGATGCCAAAGAACCCCGCGAACCCAAACGTGTCATAGGGGCCCTGGGCCTCAATATGGCGGCGAAAGGATTCGGAGCGCACGTCGATACAAAACACCAGCTGCGCATGGGGGCGGGTTTCCAGTTCGGGCGCGGCGCCGCGATGCGCCGCGATACTTGCAAGCAGCGTCTCGCGAAAGGAATCCTCGTACGCCTCAATCCATACCCGTCCATGCCGGTCGGCCGGGAATTGATCCAACCATCGAATGAGCGTCCCGGCATCCTCGGGCGAAAGCTCCTGGACTTCTTTTGGGGACAACTCAAGAAACTGCGCCAAATGGAACAGACGCCAGGCCTGCTGGCATATCCGCTGTTTCGCCGGATCGCCCGCTTCCCGCGCAAGCCGCTCGCGGTATTCCTCGGGCCGGTCATTCCAGTAGGCCGCCAGCGCTAAAACCGTCCCCTCGATCCGCCATTCCGCCTGACAGCGGATGCGGACCAGCTCCCTTTCATAGAATAAGCGCACGGCGAGATACTGCGTGGTGTCGATGGGGTGCTTGCGCTGCGCATGGTAGGCGGGGTGCTCCCCCAGCCAGCGTATGTAGCGCGCCCACCCTGGTAACAGGGACAGTTGCCTGGAGAGATAATCCTTCCATTGCTCGCGCGGGATTTCCAGCTGGCGCAGGCTGAATTGGATCGCGTCTTCCGGGGCCGCGGGAAGGCCGCGAACTTTTTCGGCGAAATCCTTGATCCCGATAAGCCGCCCCGACAAATCTTCCGCGGCGAGGTTCCGCCACGCCTGGTAGAAACCCTCTTGCCGGCCGGGCATTTCCCAGCCGGCCAACCCTTCATCGAGAAACGCCGCCAGCCATTTGATGAGTTGATTATTGATCTGCTCGACCACCCCACCCCCGGTCAAGCTATCCACCCAATCGCCGAGGGTCCGCCTGGGCGGCAGGGCAATGGGCGTTTGCCAATGCGCATCCCCCTGTGGTGAAGCTTGCGAGCCGGATAAGCCGAGGGCGGCCGAAACGCCGTGCCACAGTTTCGACAGGCAGGCCGCTTCCGGGGATTCCCCAAACGGCTCGCCTTCCTTGCGGTTTTTTTCAAGAATCCGCTTGCGCGATGCCTCGGGAAGGTCTTCTCGAAACCGCCTTATGGCTTTGCCCCCGCTCAATTCCCATTCCAGGAGCGAGGGCGGCAATGCCTCGAAGCCATAAAGCACGTGCAAGCGCCAAACATCGCCGGCGGTAATCCTGCGACATCCGGCCTCGATGGAAGCCTGCCCCTCGGGACGGGGCCCGACTCGCGAAAAGGCGCGCTCAAAACTTTCCTGGGTAATGCGGCCATTTCTGTGAAACTGCCGGTACTCCTCATTCGCCAGATACCCGTTTCCCCCCAGGAGGTCATGACCTTTACGAACGGCCTCATCGAACGGCAGGTACTCCAACCCGTGGATGGGATTCTGCGCGACCATGGTTCGCATGGGCCAAAACGGCGCAATGGGCTCGCAGGCATCCAGCACAATCTGCCGAAGCTGGCCACGGTCTTCCTGGGAAAGGGAATTCACTGAAACGGTATCCATATAGAGCGGCTTATCCCTGCCTTGAGAACTCAAAAAGGCCAACCGCTTCCCGCCATCCAGAACAGAATGGCTGGAACCGGTTGGCGGGCGGCGCGGTCGACCTCATAAACTGGCTACCCCCCGACCGCCTATAATAAAAAAGCGCAACTCAAGCCTGGAATGCCAATTCCTTCCTGTTTTAATTAAAAAGAAAACAGAAGTCCACAGACGATGTTTTTTAAGAAAGCATATCTTAAACCATTTATTTCGGGAATGGCCGAAAAACATCGCCCTGACCATTGTTTTTATTGAGGGATGCCATTCCCCGAGCCCCGCCATTTTTAGCATCCAAGGCGCCCCCTCGCGGACTGAAAAACACCAGGGAGCCGCAAATAAAAAAGGGCGTTTAAGCTGATCGCTCAGCCTAGACGCCCCAACCCGGCGGACCCGACTTCCCTAAAATTTCTTATCCCGGTTTACAAAGCCTGATTACCGACGCCATAAAAAATGGGCTACGAGCTAAGACCCGTAACCCATTGCTGCATTAAATGGAGCTGAGGGGGATCGAACCCCTGACCTCTTGAATGCCATTCAAGCGCGCTCCCAGCTGCTCCACAGCCCCTTGTATTTGTTTCTGTTCCCCTTTTTTGGGGTGGTCTATTGATCTTAGCGAATTTCAGGGGCCTGTCAAGGGAA
>QJWD01000388.1 GCA_003235465.1 Nitrospirota bacterium
AAACCGCCTTCGGCGAAGGGCAGGGAAAAAATATCGCACTGCACGTAGCGGATCTCGGGAAAGCCCCGCGTCCGCTCGCGCGAGAAGCGAATCATTTTGATGTTGATGTCGATGGCGGTGACGGCGATGGGCACGCCCATCAGGCGCGCGAGCTTCACCACTTCCACCGGCTGGTCGGCGGAACCGGTGGCGGCGTCGAGCAGGGTGAAGGGCCGGGGACCCCGGTGCGCCGCGAGAAACGGGCGGACGTGCTTGAGAAGCACGCGGTAACCGCCCAGGTGGCGGTTGACGCGCTCGACGTCTTGCAAGCTGTCCCGCACTTCCTCGTAGGGCGCCTCGTCGAGGTCGAGCAGTTCCGCGCGCAGGTTGCGCGCGGGCGGTGGAACGATCATCGCGAACCTCTCTACAACGCTCACCCTTTGGCGGCGCAAAGGCGCGTGGGCCGTCACCCCTTGAAGAAATAATACATCCCGCCGCGGGTGACTTTTAGGCGCACCGGTCTTGGGCCGCTTCGCCGCGCGGGAATCATCCCTTGAAGAAATAGTGCATCTCGCCGCGAGCGACTTTTTCGCGCGCCAGCCAGGCGGCGAGTTTCAGAAACAGCTTGCGCGTGGCGGGGATCAGGATCAAAAGGCCGATGGCGTCGGTGACGATCCCCGGCGTCATGAGAAGCAGGCTCGCCACCGCCATCACCGCGCCGTTGACCACGGGCAACTCCGGCGCCGTGCGCGATTTGAGGCTCCACTGCATTTTTTCGAAATATTCCCTGCCCCAGCTGCGGCCCACCACCACCCCGACGAGAAAGGTGAGCATGATGAGGGAAATGGTGTTGAGGATGCTGATTTTATCGCTCACCCACTGCAGGCTCAAAATTTCCACCAGCGTGGCGGCGGCGAAACCCAGTATTACCAATGGCTGCATTATAGAGTCCCCGCGAAATGGTGTAACCGGCTGCGATCTGCCCGCCGATGAGTGCGTGAGACCAAAGTATCACGCCCCGGCCCGGGCCTCCAAACAAAATTCCGGTGAACAGGACACCTGAATTTTCAGGCAGCGGACAATTTTTCCTCAAGATAGCGGCAAATTCGCCGCCATGAAATTAGGAACATTATTAAAACCGGGTGGGCCCCGCGCCTTCCCCGATTCGGAGACATTCATGAAGGCACTCACCATCGACGACGATCCCGATTTTCTGAAAATCCTGGAAACGCATCTCAAGGGAGTCGGCTATAGCACCCGGGCGATCCAGACCCCGTCCGACATTCTCAACGCCATCAACGAAAACAAGTACGACCTGGTGCTTGTCGATTGGATGATGCCCGAGGTGGACGGCATCACCGTCATCTAGGCCATCCGCAGCCGCGACCGTTACCTCGGCCACCGCACGCGGGTCATCATGGTCACGGCAATCAACAACGCCCTCGCCCGCTCCTACGCCCAGCAAAGCGGCGCCGACGGGTTTCTGCCCAAGTCCGAGAACCCTGAGACCTTCGGCGTGCAGCTCATGAACACCATCCGCACGGTGATGAACACCCCCGTCGGGGCCTGACGGGCCATCCGCCGGCCCCACTCGCCCGAATCCGCCGCCCCGCCCGTGCTCCGGGGTTACGGCCGCGCCGCGTGCGCCAGCAGTTCGGCGATGGCCCAGAGTTCTTCGTCGCCGACGAATTGCGCGAGGTTCTGCAGGTCCGGATGGTTTTCACCGTGGATGGTTTTGAAGGTTTGAATGAAAGCCCCGCGCCCGGAGGCGCTGGAAAAATCCCGCTTCCGCGTCAAATCTCCCCCCTTGCCGCCCCCCACCCCCTTCAATGGATGGCAGAACAGGCAGTTGTTCTTGTACGATGTCAGCCCCGCCGGCGCTTTGCCCTGAAATGCGTCGAGCGGCGCGTAATACCTCTCCTTGCGGATGAAGCGGATGCTTTTGATATTGGCCGTCATGAACCGCTCCATGGCCGGCGCGTCCGAGCCATCGGGAACCAGCACCAAGAGGGGCTCGAGCCAGCTCGGGATCGTCGCGCCCTTCATGGTGACCTCGATGCGGGTGGCGAGAGCCAGCCGGTAGCGGCGGACGTCGTCAAGCGGCAGCAGGCCCTGGTAGTCGTCGAAGCAGTCGAGGAGCACCGCATCGGCCACGCCGTCCGGATCGTACCTCTCCACCAGCCTGGCAAACGGCACCGCCAGAAAGCGCGAGCCCCGGTAGCCGAGCGAGCGGTCGAAATAGGCGCTCGCCATCTCGCCCGCGCCCAGCGCCTCGATCTCTCCTAAGCTCAGGGCGTCCTCCCGCCCGGCGCCGCCCTCGGCCCCTGGCCCCACGATTCGGTAGGCCCCGGCCCAGGCGGCGTGGCCCGCGAAAAGAAAAACCGCACTCGCCAGGAAAGCCCATGGAAGGCGGCGGGGGAGCCCCGAAAACCAGCAAAATATTTGTTTCATTGTGGAAAACCCTTTATGATGTGACGGACGAAATCAACAAGCCGAAACTCGCTTGCAACCCGCCCGGCCAGCTATTTTGCCGGGCCCGATAGCGGCCCCCGGCCCGCGCGGGCCTCATGGAACCGCCCCAATCTATCATGGAAAACACATCCGCCGGATTTGAAATCACCCCCGAACGCATGGATTTCAGGGCCTATTCCATCTCCTGGAACCTCACCAAACGCTGCAACCTCAATTGCGATCATTGCTACCTGGACGCCGCCTTCCGCGGCGGCCTTAGGACCGACGAGTTGAACACGGAACAATGCTTCCGCGTCATCGACCAGATCGCCGAGGTGAACCCCAACGCCTTTCTCATTCTCACCGGCGGCGAGCCGCTGCTTCGGCCCGACATTTACGACATCATCCGCTACGCCGCCGACAAGAAGTTCATGGTCGTCCTCGGCACCAACGGCACCCTGATCAACAAAGCCAACGCCGAAAAGATCAAGGCTGCGGGCGCGCACGGCGTCGGCATCAGCATCGACTCGATGGACCCGGGCAAGCACAACACCTTTCGCGGCGTCGAGCGGGCGTGGGAAAACTCCATGCACGCCTTCGACGTGCTGAACGAAGTGGGGGTGGACTTTCTCATTCAGATGTCGGTGTCGGACATGAACTACCAGGAGATCCCCGAGGTGGTGGCGTTCGCCGAGAAGATCGGCGCGGTGGCGTTCAATTTGTACTTCCTCGTCTGCACCGGGCGCGGCCAGGGCAACACCGACATCTCCAACGCCGCTTATGAGGAAGCGCTGAAAACCCTGTACGACCAGCAGATGAAATACAAGGGCCGCCTGATGATCAACTCGAAATGCGCGCCGCAGTACAAGCGCGTGGTCTACGAGAACGATCCCGATTCGGTGTACACCCGCACCTACTCCGGCGGCTGCCCGGCGGCGACGCATTACAGCCGCATCTCCCCCGAGGGCAACCTCACCCCCTGCCCCTTCATCGAGGAATCGGTGGGCAGCTTGAAAGAGCGCACGTTCAAGGACCTGTGGGAGAACTCGCCGCTGATGAAACAGCTGCGCGACCGCAAGAACCTGGAGGGCAAGTGCGGCACCTGCGAGTTTTCCGCCATGTGCTCGGGTTGCCGCGCCCGCGCCTTCGCCGAAACCGGGAACTACATGGCGCCGGACACCTCGTGCGATTACGAACCGGGGCAGCACGGCGGCAAGGAGATCACGCTCAAGATCGAGGACACGCTCGGCCTCGAGGTGGAGTACCGCACCAAATGGACCGAGGAGGCGAGAAGCCGCCTCGACCGCATCCCCTCGTTCGCGCGCGGCATGGTGGTCAAAGGCATCGAGCGCTACGCCGAGGAGCGCGGCATTCTCATCATCGACGAAGAGGTGGTGAAAAAATCGCGCGAGGAGATGATCACCAAACGCGGCGCCATGTTCCCCTTCCTCAAGAAATTCATCAATTCAGAAAACAGCTAGCTTGGCGGCTGGGTTACCAGCCGCGAAAAGGCGGGATGCTGTTCCCCTAAAACTTCTGGGTGTGAAAAACGGCTAGCGTTTGTACAGATCGCCGACGCGGAAGCCGGGCCGGTTGATGTCTCCGCTGGATTTTTCTCCGGCGGCGAGTTCCGCCACCACTTCGCCGCGATAGTCCTTCACCTTGCGGTACAGCGGATGCGTGATATCCAGCTTGAGGTTGGTGAGCGCGGCGCTGATGGCTGCCCCCTCCTTAAAGCGGATCTCGCAGACAATCTCCCCCGATTCGTCGGACCGGTAGGCGTCGACCACCTCGAGCGGCGACTTTTTCGTGACAGGGTGGCCCATAGTGCGCAGAAGGTCGATCACCGGCCCCTTGCCGTACACCCGAAACGGGATCTGCTTTTTCACCTCACCGAGCAAACCTTGCGCGCTCATGCCCGCCCTCCCCTCTGGCGCCTCGAACCGCCTGGCCTTAACGCCAGAAATCATTGTAAATTCAGGCTTTAATCTACCCCTGGCGAACCCCAAAGTCAAGCCCCGGAGCTGTGATATATGCGGATGATTTTCGCCAGCTCAAGGAGTATGATGAGGGGTCTTAAAGGAACCGGCGGGCGCCCGCGTCGCGAAAGCGTCTCGGGGCCGCCGAGAGAACTTGACAAGGCCCTGTAAATTCATTAGGTTGGGCAACATCACCGTCCGATAATTCGATTTGAGCCTGTGAATAAGCTACTCATCGCCCTCAATCTATGCCTCCTCGCCGCGCTCGCCGGGCTCGGGCTCTGGAACGTCAGCCTGTGGACCAGCCCCCCCTACCCGGACCGGGTGGACGGCGCGGCCATCACCACCGCGGCGAAACCGCCCCCAACGATGCCCGTGGACCGCAAGCCCTACAGCGCAAACACCGTGCAGGTGACGCGGGAGAAGAACCTGTTTCAGGAGAGCCGCCGCTCGCACGCGGCCCCCGAGCCGGTGGTGGCCGAGGTCGCCGCCGCCCCACCCGAAACCCCGCCGCCGAACCTGACCCTGCGCGGCGTCATTCTCATGGACGGCAGGCAGGTCGCGCTCCTCGAGGGCACCTACGCGGTGGCGCAGCCGAACGCCCCGGTGACGCAGAAGCCGCTGGTCCACAAGGGCTACGAGGTCGGCCAGAAGATCGGCGATTACAAGATCACGCGGATCGAGAAAACCGGCATCACCCTGGCGGGCGCCAAGGGAGAAGAGCTCAAACTCAAGCTCACGAAATTTCCCGCCGAGCAGCTGAAGTTCCCTGAGGCCCCGAAGCGGACGGTCGCGGCGAAAAGCGACAGCAAGAAATCCAAGAACAGCAAGGCCGCGAGCACCAAGACCACCCGCAAAACCAATACCAAGACGCCCGCCAAAGAGGCTGGGAAATAGGAACCGCGTTCATGCTCAAAAAAATCGATCCCATCGAACGCATCCTCCTTCGCCACAAGAAGGTCACGCCGAAGGCGATGGAGGAGGTCAAGGCTAGCCACCTGCGCGGCGGCGCCTACCTGGGGAAAACCCTCATCGACCACGGTTACCTGCACGTGCAGAGCCTGCTCGAAACCCTGAGCGAGGAGCTGAAGCTGCCCCACCAGAAGCTCGCCGATTATCCCAAGGACCGCCTGCCGGTGGAGGGCGTGCAGTTCTCCAAGTCGTTTCTCAAGGAAAAGGTGCTGTTCCCGCTCTCCCTCGAGAATGACACGCTGACCCTGGCGGTGTTCGACCCCTTCGACCTCGCCACCCTGGAAAACCTGAAGATGTCCTCGGGCAAGAACATCGCCCTCGTGCTGTCGAGCGAGCAGGACATCCTGGAAGCGGTGGAAACCTACTACGGCGCCGGCGGCTCGGCGATGGGGCGCATGGTCGGCAACATCCAGGAGGACGAATACCAGAGCGCCGATGCCGACTACGAGAGCATGGAGCACATCCGCGACATGGCCTCGGAGGCGCCGGTCATCAAGCTGGTGAACCACATCATCTCGCAGGCCATCGAGATGCGCGCGAGCGACATTCACCTCGAACCCTTCGCCGAGGAATTGCTCCTGCGCTACCGCATCGACGGCATGCTGCACGAATTCGAAGCGCCGCCCAAGCGGCTGAACTCGGCCATCACCACCCGCATCAAGATCATGGCCAAGCTCGACATCGCCGAGAGGCGGCTGCCGCAGGACGGGCGCATCAAGCTCAAGATCCTCGGCAAGGATATCGACATGCGCGTCTCCACCCTGCCCACCCTGTACGGTGAGAGCGTGGTCATGCGTATTCTCGACCGCGGTAACCTGTCGGTCAACCTCGAGCACCTGGGCTTTCCCGAAAAGCCGCTGAAGGCGCTCGAAAGCCTGATCCACAAGCCCTACGGCATGATGCTCGTCACCGGGCCCACCGGCAGCGGCAAGACCACCACGCTCTACGCGGCGCTGTCGAAAATCAACACGCCGGACAAGAAAATCATCACCATCGAGGACCCGGTCGAATACCAGATGCGCGGCGTGAACCAGATTCACGTGAAATCGCAGATCGGCCTGACGTTCGCAAGCGGCCTGCGCTCCATCGTAAGGCAGGACCCGGACGTCATCATGGTGGGCGAAATCCGCGATTCGGAAACGGCGGACATCGCCATCCAGTCCGCCCTCACCGGCCACCTGGTGTTCAGCACCGTTCACACCAACGACGCCGCCGGCGCCATCACGCGGCTTCTCGACATGGGCATCGAAAATTTCCTCATCTCCTCGGCGCTGCTCGGTGTGCTGGCGCAGCGCCTGGTGCGCGTGATCTGCAGCCACTGCAAGGAACCCACCGAGATCAACCCGCAACTGGCGGAGGAGCTTGGGCTCCTCGGCCACCACGGCGTCACCGTGTACCACGGCACCGGCTGCAAGCTCTGCAGCCAGACGGGGTTTCGCGGCCGCGCCGGCATATTCGAGCTCTTGGTGGTGGACGACGACATCCGCCAGCTCGTCCTCGCCAAGACCTCGGCCCACATCATCCGCGAGGCGGCGCGGGAAAAGGGCATGAGCACCCTGCGCGAGGACGGCTGGAACAAGGTCGTCGCCGGCACCACCACCGTCGAGGAAATCCTGCGAGTCACCTTGAACGACCGCGGCTGACGGCAAACGCCAGGAGCATGAACGAGGCATGACGGTTTATTACTACAAGGCCACAAACCAGCAGGGGCAATTCGTCGAGGGCAACATCGAAGCGCCCGACGCCCGCGCCGCCGCCGAGAACGTGCGCCGCCTGAACTATTACCCGGTGCAGGTTTCCGAGCACAAGATCGCGAGCGGCTTCAACCTCGATTTCAAGCTGCCCCGCTACTTCAGCCGCACCACGCCGAAGGAGCTCCTGATCCTGACCCAGCAGCTCGGCACGCTGGTGAACTCCGGCCTCACCCTGGACGAGAGCCTGGCCAGCGTGTCCCGGCTGACGGAAAAGGAGACGACGCGCAAGATGATCGCGGGCATTCACCAGCGCGTGCATGCCGGCAGCGCCTTTGCCGACGCGCTGGCCGAACACCCCGGGGTGTTTTCGAAACTGTACGTGAACATGATCC
>QJWD01000287.1 GCA_003235465.1 Nitrospirota bacterium
TTCACTTTATTTACGGCAGCCTTTTTCTTGCTTGCGGTTTTCTTTTTAGGGGAGGATTTTTTCGGGGTCGATTTTGCCGCCGCCTTCTTCAGGGCGCTTTTTTTCCCAGCGGCCTTCTTCCGGGTGGCTGTCTTCTTTTTCCTGGCTGCTTTCTTTTTGGTCACCCCAAGGTCTCCTGTTCAGGATTGATGAAACTCGGGTGTTTCAAAAGGACATTGCGGAAAAAACCGCCCTTCATCCTCCAAAAAAGTAAAAAATCGGTCGCGCTTGCCCGTTCACTCGTGATGACGGCTCGAAAGGCGGCGGGATTCGGCCCGGCCGAAAGCCTTGCTGTCCATGCCCTCAAATTGTGCTGGGACGGACATTATTGCATTAAAAACGGGGAATTCTATCACCGGATATTGTAAAGTACAACCTATTATTTGAAAATATTCGATTCTCGGATATGAGCTTGGCCGCCGCCGCTTCCCCCGTTCCCCGCCTGAGGTTCAGCATTCAAAATCCACCGAGATGGATTGCAAGCAAAGCCCGCGCATCGTATCCACCACCGGCAGGTGGTGCTCGTGGCTGGCATAGGTGCTTAGCCCCTCCCTGTCATCGAAATGGGTGATGAGGACGAGGTCGAAGCTGCGCTCCGAAGCCAGGTAATCCTCGCCCACCTCCAGGTGCCGCAGGGTTTCGATGCGGCCCCGCAAGCTTTCGAGCGCTTCCATGGCGCGCTTGCGGTTGGCGGGGGTGTTTTCCGCCAGCTTGAACATCACGATATGCTTGACCATCGCGCACTCCTCATTTGATCCGGGTTAAAAGTAGCGACGAGGATAGCACGGAGGCGGGCCGAATTCCATCCCGCTGGCGGCCCTGGCAACGGTTGATTTTGCCTTGGCCGGCCACGTAAAATGGAACCTGTGCGGCCCTTGCCGCCGGAAGGAGGCTTTGGCATGTCCTGGTGGTTGGGAGCGGGAATGGGGTTTCTGCGCGGCGGGCCGGTGGGCGCGTTAATCGGCGGCGCGGTGCAGCACTGGTTCACCAAGAAATTTCTTAATAACGCGCCGCCCGGCCTGCCCGGCGTTCACGATACCGGCCGCTTCGTGACCTGCCTGGTGGCGGCGCTGACGGAAACCGTGGCCGCGGGCGGCCGCCTGTCCGCGCCGCAGGTGGCCGTCATTCGCCGCTTTCTCAGCCGTAATTTTCACTTTGGCGAGCCGGAGCTCGAGTTCGCCGACCAGGTGATCGCCCGCAGCGAAAAAATCAGGCCGGCGCTTACTCCGCTTGTGGCGGAATACAAAAAATCCTGCGGCGGCAAATACGACCTCCTGCCCCTGGCGCTGGCCTACCCGATGTTCCTGAAAGAGGGGGGCGACCCGCCCGAGGCGCCGGCAAGGAAACTCGCCAGCCTTCTCGGCATCTCCTACGACGCGCACAACCGCCTGCGCGAAAAATACGGCCTCGCGCCCCTGGTGACGCCGTTCACCGTGCTCGGCGTGCCCGGCACCGCCGACGACGAAGCCATCCGCCGGGCTTACCGCAAGAAGGCCGGGGAATGGCACCCCGACCGGGTGGCTCACCTGGGGGCGGAGCGGGCCAGCGAGGCGCACCAGAAATTTCTGGAAATTCAGGAGGCGTACAAGGAGCTTAAGGAAACGCGGAACCTTTGAGGGCCCGCCTGGCGGGCTGAAGCCTTGGGTGCTAGTTCTGGACTTCGCCCTCACCAGGGGGCGCTTCCTCGGGCAACTGGCGGACGATGATGGAATGAATCTTGCGCTTGCTCGCTTCCTTGATCGTCAGCCGGTAACCGTTGACCACCACCTGCTCGCCGGGTTGCGGGATTTTTTCGAAACGGTCGATGGCGAGGCCGGCCAGGGTTTCATAGTCTCCGCTCGGCAGCTTGAGATCCAGTTTCTCGTTGATGGCGCTGATCTCCATGTCCGCCTCGATGAGGTAGCCGCCGTCCGAATAATCCTCGTAGCGTTTCTCCGGCTTGTCGTACTCGTCCTCGATTTCCCCGACGATCTCCTCCAGCAAATCCTCGATGGTGACGATGCCGGTGCAGCCGCCGTACTCATCGACGACGATGGCCATGTGCAGCCCGCGCTGCTGCAACTCCTTCAGCAGGTCGTCGGTTTTCTTGTTGGGCGGCACGTAGTACGCGGGCCGGATGAGGGAGGAGACGGGCGTGTCGCTCACCGGCTGGTTGAGCAGGTCGAAGGTGTTGACGATGCCGATGAGGTTGTACGGGTTTTCATGATAAACAGGCAGCCTCGAGAAACCCGACTCGTTGGCCACATTGTGCAGCTCGCGAAGGGTCAGGGTATCGGGGATGGCGGTCATCTGCACCAGCGGCACCATGCACTGCTCCACCGGAATCTCGCCGAAATTGAAGATCTTGTGAATCAGGTGGCGCTCGGTGGCGCCGAGGTCGATGGCCTGCGCCTCGAGGTTCAGGATATTGCGGATCTGGTCCCGGCTGAGCGTGTTCAGCCTCTCCTCCGCCATGTTGGTGACGCTGGCGGTGAAATACCTCGACAGGCGGGTGAACAGCATGATCACCGGGTTAGCGAGCTTGCTGAAGACGTTCAGCGGGTGAACCAGGTACGGCATGATGGCGTTCGGGTGGTGGTGGATCACCATTTTGGGGACGATCTCGCCGCCGAACAGGATGAGCGGGGTGATGATGATGCCGGCCAGCCACTCGCCGGTGTCGCCGAACTGGGAAACCATGTAGGCGGTGAAGATGGCGGTGGTGAACACCATGGCCAGGTTGGTGCCGAGGGAGGTGGCGGCAAACAGGTGCTCGGGAGAGTCGAGCAGCTTGAGCACTGCCCGGGCCGCGCGGTCTCCGCTTTCCGCCCGCTGCTGCATGCGCAGCCGGTTGATGGAGATCATGCCGATCTCCGAACCGGAGAAAAAGGCCTCCATCAGAATGCCGAGAACCATCAGGACCAATGTGGTGGAAAGAACCATCAGGAGGCCGTGCTCTTGCTCGACCCTTCCGCCGGCAGCGGCACGGTGCCGTTGACCAGCGTGAGGTGCAGGTTGAGGATGCGCGGCCCACGCATCTTTTCCACGCGGAACTTGAATTTATCGTAGGTCACCGCCTCGCCCGAGCGCGGCACGCGGCCGAGCAGGGCGAACACGAGGCCGCCCAGCGTGTCGTGTTCGTCCTCGGGCAGCGCGGCCTGGAAATGCTCGTTGAATTCGTGCAGGGCGAGCCCGGCGGAGACCTTGAAGTTCTTGTCGTCGAGTTTAACCAGCGGGCTTTCGTCCAGCCGCATCTCGCTGTCGATTTCTCCTACCAGTTCCTCGAGCACGTCTTCGAGCGTCACCAGGCCGCACACGCTGCCGTACTCGTCGAGTGCGATGGCCATGTGCTGCTTTTTGCGCCGGAACTCCTGCAACAGCACCTTGATCTTCTTGGATTTGGGAACGGTGAAAACCGGGTGCATGATGCTTTTAAGGTGCACGTTTTCCCGCGGCAGAAGCTTGACCCGGTTGAGGTCCTTGGTGAGGAGAACGCCGATGATGTTTTCCTCGTCGGCATCGTACACCGGCACGCGCGAATAAAAATTCTCCACGATGCGCGGCAGGATGTCGTCCAAGCTGTCCTGAACCCTGACGGTGAACATGTCGATTCTCGGGGTCATGATGTCCGCCACCGTCGTCTCGCCGAATTCGAAGACGTTGTGGATCATCTTGCGCTCTTCCGAATCGATGACGCCCTCGCCCTCGCCGAGCTGCACCATGACGCGGAACTCCTCGTCAGTGATGGAGGCTTCCTTTTGCTGGCTGATGCCGATGCCGAGAAGGGCGATGAAGCGTTCGGCGAGATGGGTGAGCAGAAGCTGCGGCGGCTGCACGATATTTGAAAACAGCTTGAGGGGGAGGCTCGCGGTCATGGCATAGGTTTCCGCGAACCTGAGGGACAGGCTCTTGGGGATGATTTCGCCGAACAGGAGAAGAAAGAACGTGGCCACGCCGATGGCGATGCCGATGCCCGTGTTGCCGAAAATCTTGATGGCGAGCGAGGTGGCGACAACCGACGTGGCGATGTTCACGAGCTCATTGCCGATGTAGATGGTGATGAGCAGCTCGCGCGGTTTTTCGAGCAGGGCGCTGACCCGGCGGCCGGAGCGGCCGTGCCGTTCCGTCATGTCGGAAAGCTGCAGCGGGCTCAGGGAGAAAAACGCGGCCTCGCAGGCGGAGAAAAAACCCGAAAAGAGCAGGAGAGTGGCGAACAGGATTGTTCTGGACAGCAATGAATCGTCCAAAGTGCTTAAGCAACCTCCAGATAAGCTGACGCCGGCGATACCGCCCTCGGGGTTTTAACCCTGGGGGCGGGGCGCAGTTTCATGTTCCGGACCGGGTGGCGGGACCCCTTCGGGCCTTGAAATGATCAAAACCCGGGGTTCCGGAAATCGGCTCGACGCGGCCATCGGCCTTAACGAGGAAGAGCCGTCCAGGCTCTTCGGTGATCTCTCCGATCGGTATCGCAAGCGCACCCGCTTTATGAAACTGTCTGGTTATTTTATTAACATCCTGTGGCGGCAATGTAAATAATAATTCGTAATCTTCTCCCCCCGACACACTGAAAGATAAAGGGTTCAGGTGATTCGCCCGGCATAGGGCAAGAAGCGCCGGCGAATGCGGCAGCGCCTCCTCGAACAGCCTTGCGCCTAGGTTCCCGGGCGCAAGGAGGTGCGAGAGATCCTGTGCCAGGCCGTCGCTGATGTCGATCATCGCGTGCACGCGGGCGGCCGAACGGGCGATGAGCCCCGCTTCCCTGACGCGCGCCGTGGGAACGCGGTGGCGGCGGTAAAGAAAGTTCTTGTGGCGGGCCGGCCCCAGCCAGTTTTTTTTATCCTGGCCGAGGAGGGCGAGGCCGAGGGCCGAATCGCCGAGGCTGCCGGTGACCAGGAGGGCATCGCCCGGCCGCGCCCCGGAACGGGTGAAGCAGCGGTTTTTCCGCACCTCGCCGATCACCGTCACGTTGATGAACAGGTGCTTCGGCGACAGCACCGTGTCGCCGCCGGCGAGTTCGATGCCGTAGGCGGCCGACGCCCTCTCGAAGCCCTTGATCAGGCGGTCGAGGAAGCGAAGCGGCAGCGAACGCGGCAGGGCGAGGGAAACCAGGGCCACCAGGGGTTCTCCGCCCATGGCGGCGATGTCGCTGACGTTGACGGCAATCGCCTTCTCGCCTAAAAGATCGGGCTCGGTGGTGTCGAGGCGGAAATGCACCGTCTCCACCAGCGCATCGGTGGAGGCGACCTGGTGCCAGCCCAGCCGGGTGGTGTAGACTGTGGCGTCGTCGCCGATGCCGAGGCGCACCCGGCCCGTGCGATGCTTGAGCCGGCGCTTGAACCGTTCGATCAGCCCGAACTCTCCCAGGGATTCAAAATCCGCCATAGTTTCCGCCTGCATGAGGTTGACGCCGCCGGCCACGGGCGGGCGGCTAAGCGTTCATTCTAGCCCAGACCGCTGTTATTTTCACGCCCCGGCGCGGGAGGATTCGGTTCGCGGGGCGAGGCGCGCCCAGGTCAGCTCGTGCCGGTTGTGGAACAGGTGAAACACCTGGCTGCCCGGAATCCGGGCGAATTTCCTGGCCACCCGGTAGTCGTCGCCCTCCTGAAACTTGAGGGTGCAGATGAAGTTGTCGCACAACCCCGACTCCAGCCACTCTCCCACCCAGTCGTACAGTTTTTCTGGATAGCAGATCACGTCCGACAGGAACCAGTGCACCCGCGCTTCGCGGCGGGCAAGGGCGGAAGGCTTCAGGGAAAACGCGTCTCCCCGTTCGAACGCCACGCCGGGCATGACCGCCACCCGTTCGGCGAGCGGCGCGCGGTCGACGGAAAGCACGCGCGCGCCAAGCGAGGCCGCAGCCCACGCCCAGCCGCCCGGGCTGCCGCCGGCATCGAGGCAGAACTCGCCCGCCTGCGGCCGGGCCTCGAGCCTCGTCCACGCTTCCCACAGCTTGAGGTAGGCGCGGCTCGGCGGGTTCACCTTGTCCTCCTGGAAATTAAGGGCGCCGTTCGGGAACGGGCTTTGGCACTTCGCCGAGGCGAGCAGCGTGTCCTTGTCGAGAAGCGTCCAGCTGCCGAGCGGCCCGGCGGGGAGCGGGGCTGGAAACGCCATCGGCCGCACCGAAATGTGGGGCAGCGCCTCCTGGATCAACGCGCCGCGCCGGTGCAGGCAGAAGGTGTAGGGCCACCAGTTCCGCTGCCGGGCTTTCAGTTGCCCGGCCGCGTCCTTGATCGAGCGGATGGCGAGCTTCTCCGGCGCCAGCCACACGTTCTCGGCCCAGAAGCTCGTTTGCGCGCCGTCGGGGCTTAGCACCAGACGATCGTTCACGGTGAGCTCCCCTTCGAGTTCAGCGAGCATGGGTTTTAGAAACCCCTCGGGGGCCAGGTAAGCTGTGGCGATGTCATCGGGCATAAATCACGTCGACGAGTGCGGGCGGAAAAACGGCGGCCGCGCCAGCGGGCGCGCGCCGGAACCCAAGGGCCATTATAGACCATGCCAGCGGAGAAGGGGGAAGGAGGTGTGTTGCGAGCCGGGAGTCCCGCGCGAGCGGGCCTCGGGCGGTTAGTTGATGTTGCCCGCCGGGTCCTGGGTGAAGGCGGGGGTGGTGCTCGCCATGTGCTGGGCCTGGGCGTTCCAGAAATCCTCAACGCCGTTATTGATGGTGATATTCACGTTCGCCGACTGCATGAACCCGTACGAATTCGCCGCGATATTCAGGTCGCAGTCGGAGGTGCTGATGTTATCCCCCCAATAGGCCT
This sequence comes from Nitrospirota bacterium, assembly GCA_003235465.1. The sequence goes on from QJWD01000287.1 coordinate 6,777, forward strand.
TGCAGGCGAGGAACACATTGTGCAGGTTGGCGCGGGCGTCGGAGTCGTAGGCGCGCTGCTTGAACAAATTGAACTGTGGAATCGCGATGGCTGAAAGGACGCCAATGATGGCGATGACGATCAGGAGTTCGATCAGGGTGAAGCCGCGAGCGTTTCGCAACACGCGGCCAACAGGGCGCGAAAAAGGTCGAGTCATTATCGTATCCCGAGGTTTGTTTAAGTTTGAAGGGACAGGATACGAATCCATTGTCAAGACCCTGTCAAGGCCGCGCAACAAATGAATTAATTCGAGTTATTTTTGTAAGGCAGGGGAAGCGGGTGTCTGGGCGGGAAAACGCCCTCCATGGGCGGCATGCGTGCGCATCGCCCACGCTTACCCGGCGTGGGCTCCGGGGCCAGGGGGGTCAATCCATTTTAAGCAGGTTTCTCGTCAGCGAATCGATGTCGAATTTCTTGTCGATTCTGAGCGTGATCTTGTCGTCCACCGCCATGCCGGATTTTTTGAACTCTTCCAGGCCGAGCGTCAGCTCAACATGCTCCTCGGTTTCCGGCAGCCAGATGGTGACGCTGCGGAACTGGTCGGCCTTGTTGGGCGGCGAGGTGATTTCGGTGATTTCTCCATCGAGATTGATCATGGTCTTATCCTTA
>QJWD01000404.1 GCA_003235465.1 Nitrospirota bacterium
AACACAGGCCCCGGGGCGCCTTCACCTCCTCCGCCGCCTTGAGGGCCAAGAGGCTGTATTTTTCAGCCAGCTCCCAATTTTCCTTCTGCACGTACAGGTTGCACTGGTTGCGGTAGTCTTCCGCCATCTCGCGGGTGTTGCCCGCCTCCTTATTGATTTCAAGGGCGCGCAGGTAGTTTTGCTCGGCGCCGGCGAGGTCCGTCTTCTGCAGGCAGAAGTTCCCCATATGCCGGAACGCGGCCATGAGCCCGCGGCGGTTGCCGGACTTCTGGCTGGCCTTGATGGATTTGTTGATGACCTTTTCCGCCTCAAGAAGCTGGCCGCGCGCGAGCAGGGTGTTGATGCGGCTGCCGTAAAGCTCTTCCAGGCCCTTTTCGTCCCCCTGCTTTTCCTTGATCTCGATGGCTTTCTTGTAAGCCTGGTCGGCCCCTTCCAGGTCGCGCTTTTCGAGCAGGATGCTGCCGAGGTTGCCCTGGGTCGCGCCGAGGGCCTTGAGGTCGCCCTGGGCTTCCTGGATCGCCGCCACCTGGCTCAGGCTTTCGGCGGCGCGGCCGAGATCGCCCTGCATGAAGGCGACGTTGCTGAGCTCGGTGAGGATCGCCACTTTGCGGTTGCTGTCTTTTTCGCTCTCGGGCTGGGCGAGGTCGGCATTCAGTTCATCGGCCCTCTGGCTCAGGTATTCGGGCTGGGTCATGAGGTACATGAGCCGGCCCTGCACACGCTCGGCGCCTGCCGGGTCCTTCAGTTCCTCGAACACGGCGCTCGCCTGGTTGAGGCAGCCCTCGGCCCTGAACAGTTCGCGCTGCTTGATGAAAATCTCCGCCAGGGCTTCCAGGCCCTTGGCCATCGCCGGCTTGTCGCCGAGCTTTTCCATCAACTCGACGGAACGCTGGTGGTTTTCCAGCGCCCCCGGCCAGTCGCCCTCGAGCCCCCGAATATTGCCCAGGTTGGCGTAGGAGCGCGCCTCGCCCATGATGTCTCCGATTTCGATCATAAGGTTGAGCGACTGGCTGTAGTCCTGCCAAGCCTGGCTCAGGTTTTTCTTGTGCAGGTGGATGTTGCCGAGGTTGCCAAGCAGGTAGGCCTGGCGCCGCTTGTCCTGGTCGCGCTCGAGGGTGGCCAGAGCCTGCTGGCAATGCGTCTCGGCCTGGTCCAGCTTTTCCGGCTGGCCAGCGAGGCCGAGTTGCAGGAACACGCTGGCCAGGTTGCCGTGGCAGATCGCCTGCGAGGGCCTGTCGCCCATTTTCTCGAGCAGAGCGAGGGTTTTCTCGATGGTCTCGGCGACCTTGTCCATGCGCGAGCCCTGGTAATATATTTCCTCGAGTTCCTGGTACTTGTCGAGCAGCTCCCGGTCCTTGCCGCCGGCCGACAGGGTTTCGATGGTTTTTATCAGGTCCTCCTCCCGCTTGCCGAGGTAGGCGGGGTGCTTCTTGATGGAGGCGATCTTATCCTCGAATTCGGCGATCTGATCCTTGTCCTTCTCGGCGTCGAGGCAGGACATGGCCTTCTCGTAGCGGGCTTCGGCGGCTTCGAACTTCTCGCGGCCGAGGAGCACGTTGGCGATATAGCCGTTATAGAGGCCCTGGCCGGCCACGTCGCCGGCGGCTTCGACCATCTTCAGGGCCTGCTCGAAACTTTCCTCGGCCTTGTCCAGGTTGCCCCGGTAAAAATGCACGCTGCCCAGGTTGCCGAGGGAACTCTCGACGCCCTTGGCGTCGTTCACCTTTTGCATGAGCTTTAGGGCTTCGGCGTAGTAGGTTTCCGCCTGGTCGAACCGGCGGCTCTGGAAACAGATATTTCCCAGGTTGCCGAGCATGTAGGCGCGGCCCGCTTCATCGCCGGTTTGCTGCATGAGTTCGGCGGCCTTCTGAAAATGGCCCTCGGCTTCCTTGAGGTTGTTGCTCTTCATGCTGGCGTAGCCCAGCTTCTCGTGCTTTTTTCCTTCGTCCATCTCGGGGTCACCCTTCGGCTGGTGGTTCCATTTAATAAATCAATGCAGGGCCGCACCCACGGCGCTTTCACCTTGCCCTGAAAAGTCCTTTGTTTTTATTGATCGGACGATTATATGGGCATTGGTCGCCGGAGTCAATAAACAGCACGCCAGCCGGATGCCCGCAAGCGGCTAGAAATGCGAGTTCATCGGCAGCGCCAGGGTCAGGTACTTGCCGCGTTCGGCATACAGAACCTGCTGCCCCACCAGCTCCGCCACGGCGTCGTCGATGACGCGCGGGGTCGCGATGCCGGGCAGGGCTTCGGCGACGTGGGCGTGAATCTGCTCCTCGCCTCTTGCCCTGTCGTTGCAATGGGCGATCACTTCTTTCGCCACGTCCGGGTAGCGCATTTTCCTGGGCCCTTCATCCGGCCGGCCATCGTACAGGGTGATGAAGTTGGCCGATTTTGAAAATATGAAAAACGGCGGCCGGTCGGTTTCAAAGCGGGTGCGCCAGTGCGCCACCGCTTCCCTGAGCGCGCTGACGAGCCTGGGGTCGATGCTGTTGCCGTTGGTGAATTCGAAATCGTAGGCGATTTTCATCAGGTCGATATCCGGCGAATCGTAAACGTAGCGGTACGCTTCGCCCGGCCCGTCGATGCTGACGCCGTACTCTTCCGGACGGGTGAAGTACGGGCTGAAGCGCTCGAGGTACAAATCGCCCACGCCGAGGGGCGGCTGCAGATGGATGAGAGGGCGGATGAGTTCGGTCTGCAAACGGTAGTCCTCGTCGGTTTCGCCGGGAAAGCCGGTGAGGATGTTCCAGGTGACGTCGATGCCGTAATACATCGCCCATTTAAGGAACAGGATGTTCTGCATCGGGCGCACGCCCTTGTCCATGTCCCTCAGCTGGTTGACGCTGAAGCTCTCGATGCCGGGCTGCACCACGTTGATGCCCCCGTGGGCCAGGGTGCGGATCTGCTCGCGGGTGAGGTTGCTCTTGACCTCGATGAAGATCTGGAAATCGAGGTTCTCCCTTGCGAAGCGGCCGAAGACGCCGTCGAGGTATTTCATCTCAAGAATATTGTCGACGATGCGAAAGCGGAAGCTGTCGTAGCGTTCGGACAGGGCGGCGATTTCGGCGTTCACCTGCTCCACGGGCTTGGCGCGGAACTTCATCGAGGAGGCGTTCAGGCCGCAAAAGGTACAGTGGTGCTTTTCGCCCCACCAGCAGCCGCGCGCCGTCTCGTAAAGGATGACGGGGTTTTCCAGCGCCTCGGAGTTTTGGTCGATGGACCTCAGCTCCTCGAAGTAGTCGTCGTAATCCGGCGGGCCGTAGCGCTCGAATTCGACAAACATCTCCCCATTGGCCTCGCAGACGACGGCGCCATCCCTGCGGTGGATGACGCCCGCGGGCAGCGGCCCCTTTTCGGCCAGCGCGCTCATCAGCGGGTGAAGGACGTGCTCGGCCTCGCCCATGACGGCGCAGTCGATCCACGGAAACGCGCGCACGTATTCGAGCCCCATCTCCGAATCGAAGTTCGCACCGCCGAACAGGGTGGTGACGCCGGGATGCTTCTCCTTGATCAGCCTGGCGAGGGTGACCGAGGCAAGGTTCTGATTGAAGGTGGAGGTGAAGCCGACCACGTCGTACTGCCCCCAGTCGACGGCGTCGGCCGCCCAGGCGAGGAATTCGGGCACGCCCTCCTCCTTCAGCCCGCGCAAAAACTCCGGCCCCCGGCCGATGGACCGGCACACCGATTCGATGTGGCCGGCGAAGTGCCGCATGTAATCCCGGTTGTTGGCGCCCTCGCCGAAAAGGATGTGCGAAAACAGCCATTCGCCTATCAGCTGGCGTTTTTCGCAGAGTTCGTTGTAGACCTCGAAGCCGATCTGGCTGGCGAAGTGCAGGTTGAGGTAGTGGCTCTTCACCGCCCAGCCGTGGCTCTTGAGCTGGGTGGACAACGTCCCCAGCTGAATCGAGGGGTAGATATGGTAGCCAAAGGGCATGTTGACGAGGGCGATCTTAAATGGCATGGACTCATCATAGCAACAGACCCGCTTCGGGTCATCACAAACTTGATGGCGCAACGCCGCCCGGAGCCGCCTCAAGAAGCGATTGACAGAACCCCGGCATCCTCTATAATCCCTGAATAATCCTTATATTGCGAATCGCCAACCGCACGGTCACGTTCCATGTCTGCCAACAACAAGCTGATTTCCGCCCTGAAACGAACAGGCTCCCTGATCCTTCCCGGCAACGAGGCACACGCCGCCCTCATCGAGCAGGAAATGGAGAACCTCGGGGTCACCGAGGTGGACGGCGTGGCCTGTCACCACAGCGGCGAGACGCCCCGCACCGAAAATACACGGATCCGCGTCTACCCCACGGGGCACGCGGCGTTTTACACCGCCTCGGGCAGGCGCTTTCTGTTCGTCGACCCTTCGGGCGAACCGCTTAACGAAGCGGAATGGAGCGAGGAGCCGGATGGCGGCCAGAAGCTCAAGCGCGTCCGCATGCAGCTCGACTGCGGCCAGTGGCTCGGCATCGTTCCGGGAGCGAAAACCTTTGAGAGCGAAATCGACATCAAGGGGCAGCCGGGCTGGGAAACCCTCGACCTCGACGGGCTTCGCAAAAAAGCCGCCGAGGCGTGGCGGGTGCCGTTCTCCGAGGTGAAATACTTCTACCGCGACGAGAACATGGTGCCGCTCGGCGACGGCAAGTACAACGTGTGGCTGAAGAAGGACGGCCTCTACGCCCTGGACGACGGCGGCTTCGACAAAACCATCTTCATCAGTTTCATGTTTTCCGTGAACTGGGAACGGCTCGACCTGATTCCGGTGGTGGAGCTGTTCCAGTCGACGTTGCCGGGAAGCGGCGGCGCGACGTTCGAATTCATCTGGGGCCTGTTCGACGATCAATCGCGCGAGAAACCGCTTCCCCCGCTACGTTACCGCGGCCTGCCGACCTACCCTTCCAACGAGGCGTTCAATATATTTTCCTCGTTCTTCGAAGCCCGTGGGCCGGAAGGGGAAAACATCAAGCGCGTGTTCATGAACCCGGACCGCTCGCACGAAATCACCTGGACGCCGAAGCCCAAGCCGCCCTGGCGCTATTTCAGCCGTGAGCATCAGATCGTCCTCACGGTGCAGGAGGGTTTCCTGTTCAAGGTGACGGTGAAGGACGACCCGGTGGGCATCCCGTTCATCAACTGCCAGCGCGGAGCGCGCCCCTCGTGCGAGCACGAGATCCACGTCGGCCCGAACAGCTTCATGCTCGTCGACGGCCAGGATGTGAGAGAGATCCCGTTGATCTCGACGTGGCGCATTCATCCGCAGACCGACCAGCCCCCCAAGCGGCCGCCCTTCCCTTTCGGCTGGAAATGGTTCTTCAACGGCTTCCCGCCGCCAGTGGACCCGGTGAAGATCCTCTACACCGTGCCGTTCTACCCCGAAGGCCAGGCCGAAATCGAGGAAGCATCGATGCAGCCCATGGTGCTGGACCAGATCTTCTACTATATGGAAATGTCTCCGGGGATGCCGGCCAAGCTGGAGAAGGTCGGCAAGGTGCTCGTGCACACCTTCGACACGGTAATCGCGGGATGCGTCGACAGCTCGCACGAGAGGGAAGTGACGGTGCTGTTCAGCGACCCGGAATTCGCGCAGAAAAACGCCTGCCTGCTGTGGAACTACGGCGCATCCAAAAACGAACTGGACAATCTCAAGAAGGTGTCTTTCCTGCTGGAAAAGGACCACATCGGCGAGGTCTACCAGGAAAAGTACGATCTCATCTTCAAGTGGATCCCCTTCATGTACCATCAGGACCGGGAAGCCTGCGAGGACATGCTGCGCTGGACCGCCGAAGCCCTGAATACCGACGGCATGCTGTTTCTCGTCGGCCCGCGCCCGATCCAGGGCCTGTTCAACCACTACGGGCTGGAGGCGGTTTACAACGACCTGGTCGTCAACATGCCGTTTTTCCGCCAGCACCTTAAAATGTGCCCGGAGAACCTGGTCAATCCGGACCTCGCCGTGTTCCTGGCGGAAAAGAAACCGGCCGCCGTGCCCGAAACACCGCCCACGCCGCCGGTAGCCGCCCAGGCCGAGGAAACGGACGCCCCGGCTCCCTTGCCGCTTAGGAGCTTCAAGCGCCCTGAATGAGCGCCCGCGGGCTTAGCCCTTGTCCGCGAGGGAAATGCGGCCGATGGCGATGTAGCAGACGTCTTCGGGCGTGAAGGTTTCGCTGGCGTTCAGGCTGACGCCACCCCGCACACGAGCGATTCCCACGACGCAGTCTTCCGTCATGGCTTGTTCGAGTTCGTCGCCGCTGTAGCGCGGAGCCACCAGCACCTGCCGAACCTGCTCGCCATCGGCAACGAACGGCGCCGCAAGTTCCAGCAAAAGGTAGCGCGCCTGCCAGTTGGGTTTATCCGGCCCGTTCACCACTCCCTTCGCGCATGCGACCATCACCCGGCCGGAGGCGGGAAAATCCCAGGGTTCGTCGATGGTGATCCGGTGCCTGCTTGCCATGCTTCATTTTAAACCGCGGAAGCACCCTCAAGCCATGAGAAATATAGGGCGGACCGGAGGGTCGTTCATCACGGGCCGCTCGCCTTTGTTAGCTTGACTTATCCATGGCAAACATTTACCATCACCGCCGACCATTTGCTTATAAATCCCTGACTATAAAAACGCAACGCAAGCACCCTTAATGGCAAACTTGACAAGACAGGCCGCGTTCCTTTTTCTCCTGCTGATTGCCGGGCTGTTCTCGGCCAGGCCCGGCGAGGCGGACTCTCCGCTCAACCTGGCGCTGGAAAACGAGACGTACTTTTACGACCTCGAGCACAGCGACATCGACCAGATCGACAGGGGCTTCACGCTGATCGGCGATCTCTTCAAACCGCATTTCCGTTACGACATCAAACCCGGGCTCACCGTCGAGGCCGGGGTGCTGCTCGATATCCCCTTCGGCGCCGACGACCGGGTTGAAGAGGTCGAGCCGATGATCTCGCTTCACTACGCTTTCCTGCCGAACTGGATGGTCACCGCCGGCACCATCGACCGCGATCACCCGCTTAACGACGCCTTCTTCGACGACGTGCTGCACTACACCGAACCCATCGAACAGGGCTTCCAGATACGCGGGGCCAGCCGCCACTTCACGCAGGACCTGTGGATCAGCTGGGAGATCAGGGAGGAGGCCAACCAGCGCGAGAAATTTTCCGTCGGCGACTACACGCAGCTCAAGTGGAACGGCTTCATGCTCGACGCGCAGGCCTACTGGGTTCACCTGGGCGGCCAGCTCAACAGCGAACCCTGCTGCTTCAACAACCTGAGCGCGGGTTTTGGCGGCGGCTACACCTACCGGCCACGGCAGAAGGGCGGCGCTCT
>QJWD01000016.1 GCA_003235465.1 Nitrospirota bacterium
GTCTAACACCTGGTCGCCCGCCGCCTGACGCTTGAGAAAATCCTCGAGCGCAAGAGGCGTGAGCCCCGCTTCGAGGGACTCGTCGAGCTTTTGCCTTTCTCTCTTATTAAGACGCGCGTCGTAGGAGAAATATTCCGGCGCCTGCGGCTGGTTCTCGGTGACCAGGGCGATGAAGGCCTCGCGCGACATCGGCCCGAGAGCGTAATTGAGCGTCTTTTGCTCGCCGATGGTGGAATCGGTCTCGTCGCTCAGGTTGCGGCCGCAGAGCGAGCCCGCGCCGTGGGCAGGGTAAACCCGCGTCTCATCCGGCAGCGGCATCAGCTTGTTGCGCAGCGAATCGTACAGCAGGCCGGCGAGCTCGATTTCGGAAATGCCTTCCGAGGCCATCAGGTCGGGCCGGCCGACATCGCCGATGAACAGCGTGTCGCCGGTGAGCACGAGTTGCGGCTTATTCGCATTCGCATCCAGGTCGTAAGCCAGGATGGATAGGCCTTCGGGGGTATGGCCGGGGGTTTCGAGAAATTCGAGCCTCACGCGGCCGAGTTCGAGTTGGCTTCCGTCGCCCTGGCGGGTGAAGGCGTACTCGGCCTCGGCGCGGGCGCCCAGGTGAATTTCCGCGCCGGCCTTATCGCGCAGTTCCAGGTGGCCGGCGACGAAGTCGGCGTGAAAGTGGGTGAGGATCACGTGCCGTATTTTGAAACCGTGCGCGTTCGCGTCGGCGAGATATTGGTCGATATCGCGCTGCGGGTCCACCACCACCGCCGCCTTCGTGCCTTCATCGGCGATGAGGTAGGACGCGTGCGCCAGGCACCCGAGATAGTATTGCTTGAAAAACATTCCCACTCCGCGTTTATTCCACTGCCCGGACAAGGCCTCGGCCTCCCCAGGTTCACCGGGATCTCCCGGTCACGCTATTTTCCCGAAAATGTGCGGATGAAGTGGATCACGCTCCAGCCTTCGTTTTCGTTCAGCACATTGCCCACGCGCACCGGCATGCCGGTGCCGGGGCTGCCGTTTCTCAGCACCCACATGAGTTCGCCGTCGGTGCGCGCCTCCTGCCATTTGGCGTCGGTGAAATCGCGCGGCGAGTGGCCGGGAATCGTGACGCCCTTGCCGTCCTTGCCGTGGCAGGTGACGCAGAGCCCCTTGCCGTAGTAAATTTCCCGGCCCTCTTCGATACGCTCGGGGGTGGCGGGAAGCGGGTTTTCGGTTTCCTGCACCTGCTCCAGGATATCACCGGGAACGCGCGGCTCGTAAACGCTCGGGTGAAACGCCGCCACGGCGAGAATAACAATACCCCATGCCGCCAGCCGGCCTGATCGGTGGTTCATACGCAATAGATGATGGCCGCTTGTCGCCGCCGTCAGTCAATAGCCCCCATGGTTTCGCAAAACCCCATCCTTCCCGAGCGCTCAGGCCAAGGGCCCGCCCGCCGGGACCGGACTAACGCTTCCGCAGGCGGCCGCCTGGGCGCGGGGCCCCGCGGGCGCGCTTCAGGACACCGGGCCGCGCACCAGCCTCAGGAAGGCGTCGACGCCGCTGATCTTGTCCTGGTACTCCTGCCCGCCTTCGTCCTTGAAAGACACGACGACGGCCTTGCTCTTCCTGTCCTCGCTGGTCCACGTGCTCCAGCCGGCGCCGGCGGGAAACAGCGGGTCGATGTAGAGCTTGTCGCCATCCTTATCGGTATTGCGCTTGCGCCGGTCGTAGAGGGTTTTCGCTTCCTCCGGCGTGGGCAGCCGCCAGTCCGCGTGGCCGGCGAATTTCTTGTTGTTCATGCGCTGCACGTATTCCATCGCGGTGTACCAGCTGATCCACTTTTTTTCGGTCAGCCAGTAGTCCCTGGCCATCCACATCAGGCCGGTTTTGCTGTCGAGAATGGTGCCGTCGCCGAGGTCTCCGAAGCGCTGGTCGGAGGAATGGGCAACGGGGCCTGTTGTGTCGCCGGCGTGGACGGGCAGCGCCGGGAGCACAAGGGCAAGCCCCAGCATCAGGGTCATGAGCGTGAATCCAAATCGCATGGGCGGGCTCCTTCAGCTCGGGGGGTTAATTCAAACTCCTTGTGCGATTGGCTTCATTGTACACAGCGCCCCGCACCCCGTAAACGGGAAAATCGGCTTGACAGGCGGGGGGGAGGCCGTAGAATAAGCGCATCGAACCATCGCTTGCGAGGCGCCATGTTTCCCCTTCCCGAACGATTCGCCGGACGCGTGCTTGCCCTTCTCGTTTTCGCCCTCGTGGCCCTGCCGCTCATGAATGTGGCGGAGGGCAAACCGCGCGACAAGGAGCGCTGGGACAGCAAATACGATTCAGAGGTCTACCTGTTCGGCGAGAAGCCCATCGCCTTCCTTCAGGACAACGTGCACCTCCTGCCCAGGGGCCGGGCGCTGGATGTCGCCATGGGCGAGGGCCGAAACGGGGTGTTCCTCGCCCGCCACGGTTTCGACGTGCTCGGCCTCGACATCTCCCAGAAGGGCCTGGACAAGGCGCACAAGCTCGCCGCCAGATTCAACGTGAAAATCGAAACAAAGGTGGTGGACCTCGAAACCCACACCCTCGAGAAAAACGCCTACGACGTCATCCTCTGCACCTATTACATGCAGCGCGACCTGTTCCTGCAATTCAAGGACGCCCTCAAGCCCGGTGGCATGGTGCTGATCGAAACCTACAACCAGGATGACGTCGCCAAATACGGCAACATCAGCGAAAAGTGGGCGCTCAAAACCAACGAGCTTTTGGAAACGTTCCGCGACTTCAAGATCATCCGCTACCAGGCCTACGATTCGGGACGCGAAGCCTACTCCAGCATCATCGCCCAGAAACCCTGAGTGGCCGGTGAGTCCCGTTCAGAAATTATTTCTCACCCTCGCCAACCTGTTTCCCGTCTGGGTGGTGATCGGCGCGGGCCTCGCCCTCGCCGAACCGGCGACGGCGCTCTGGTTCAAGCCGGGCTGGATTCCCTATTTCCTCGGCGTCATCATGCTCAGCATGGGCCTCACCCTCAGCTGGCAGGATTTCGCCCGCGTCTTCAAGATCCCCGGGTCCATCCTCGCGGGAGTGGCGCTGCAATACCTCATCATGCCCATGCTGGGCTACCTGATCGCGCGCGCCTTTCAGCTGCCGATGGATTTTGTCATCGGCCTCATCCTGGTCGCCTCGTGCCCCGGCGGCACGGCCTCGAACCTGGTGTGCTTCATCGCCCGCGTCAACGTGGCGCTTTCGGTGAGCCTGACCACGGTGTCGACGCTGATCGCCGTTGTCGTCACGCCGCTTCTCACCACCTGGCTGGTGGAATCCCTCGCCGAGGACCTGACCGGCACCCGCATCGAGGTGAACACCCTCGGCCTGCTCGTGAAAACGTTCAAGGTGGTGGTGCTGCCCGTCCTCCTGGGGGTGTTTCTCAATCATTTTTTCCGCCGCTTGGTGAAACGCATCAACCCCTACACGCCGTTTCTCGCCGTGCTCTCCATCGTCTTCATCGTCGATTTCATTTTCGCCGCGAAGAAAGACGAGATCCTCGCCACGGGGTCGTCGCTGCTGATGGCGATCATCACACTGCACGCGCTGGGGTTTATATTGGGTTATGCGCTCTCGCGCCTGCTCGGCTTCGACGAGAAAGACGCGGAGACAGTTTCCATCGAGGTGGGCATGCAGAATTCGGGGCTGGCCACCGAGCTTGCGAGAAGCAATTTCCCGAATTACGCCCTGGCCACGGTGCCGGGGGCCATTTCCGCGCTCACCCACTGCATTCTCGGCAGCCTGGTGGCGACAGCCAGCCGGTTCAGGGTGCACTGGCAAATGCGCCAGCTAAGGGGTGCGCGCGTGCGCGGGCGGGCATAAACTCCCGCCGTTTGTGGCCCGGGCCTTCACCGGCCTCCGGGCCAAACTTCGTCACATGAAAGGAGGACGACCTTGAGTCAGGTATTCAATGTGCTGCTGATCGCCGAGTTTCACGACATTAAGGAAGCGGATGAGAAAGAGATCCTCCTGCGCATGGAGGAACACGGGCTGGAAAAAATCCCCACGGTGAATTCGGCGTGGGAGATGCAATGCACGGCGGAAGATGAAACCGACGCCAAGGACCAGGCGGTGCAGGCCCTGGTCAACATCTGCCGGACCTACCCCTTCGAGCTCAAGCTCGTCGCCCATGCCGGGCAGACGCAGATCCTCCGCCGCCGGAAAAAATTCGAGGCCTGAAGGAAAAATACCCTTCCCCCGCCATCGCATGGTATGATTATGGGAAAATTCCTATATATTGAAGGAATATTCTCAAATGCCTTGCGTAACAGCCGCCCGAGCGCCCCGGCCAACAGCCGGACCGGCCAGGCGGCCCACCGGGAGGGTGGCGGTGAACATTATCCTAAACAGTTATTGCAACCTGAAATGCAATTACTGCTTCGCCGATGAATACATGGAAGAGACCGTGCGCACGCCGGGCAAATCCATGGACTACGATTATTTCGCCTGCGAGCTGTTGCCGCGCATCAAGGCCACGCCGGTGATCAACTTCATGGGCGGCGAACCCACGCTGCACCCCCGCTTCAACGACCTGTTCGCCCTCACCTTGGATGAGGTGATGCCCTACACCTCGCTCAGCGTGTTCACCAACGGCCTGATGCCCGACAAGGTGCTCGACCTTCTCGTTAAAACGGCGGGCCGCGACGGGTCGATCAAGCGCAACGTCTTCTTCGCCATCCTGCTCAACTGGCAAACAGCGGAAAATATCTCCGAAGCCAACCACCGCCGCTGCCGCATGGTGGCCGAACGCCTGCTTCGCACCAACGGCTACAGCGTCACCTTCAGCATCAACCTGTATTCCAAACATCAGGACCTTCGCCGGCAGTGCGAAGAGATCGACGCCATCTACCAAAGCCTCGGCCTGCCCGCGGACCAGACCTACACCATCCGCATCTCCCCGGCCTTTCCCATCGTCGGCGAGGAGAAAAACGTTTACCTGCCCATCCGCGATTATCCCGCCGCCGGGAGCAAGCTGCTGGGCCTATTGCGGGATTTTCCGCAGATGGGGTTCCGCTTCGATTGCTCGTTCCCGCCCTGTTTTCTGGACGACATCCAGGAGGACGAAATGCACCTGGTGGACAGGATCTTCTTTCACGGAAGCAAGCCGGTGCCGGACATCACGACATGGTCATCCAGGGACCTGTATTTCGGCTGCGCCGACGGCAGCCCGATGGACATCGACGGCCAGGGAGACTGCTTCAACTGCTTCCCGTTCCACAACCTGAAGCTGGCGAACATCGGCGACTTCAAATCGGTGAACAGCATCGCCCAGGCGCGCATGGGCGCGCGGTTTTTATCGGAAGTGTTCGAGACGACAAAAGCGAAGGAGCCCTGCCGGTCGTGCCCGCATTATATGGTGCGGTGCTCCAGCGGCTGCTTCGCCTACAATTTCATCGAGGAAGGGAAAGGGGTTCCGGTCAAAGTATCCGCTCGGTCTTGAACTCGTTGGCGACGATGAACACGTGGTAGCCTTCCTGGGTTTTCACCGGCCCGTAGACTTTTCCCTTCATCACCGTCATGTTCGCGATCCCGTGGTGGATGTGGTCGTTCAGTTCCTTGTTGTCGAGGGTCTTGAACCCGCCGCGCGGCCTGCGCGGGTCGGACGGGTTCCACCCCACCTCGAGCCAGCCCAGGTTGCCGCCGTCGGACTTCGAGGCGCAGCGGCTGTATTTTTCCGCAAGCTTCATGAGCAGTTTCACCCGCCCGGTTTCCGAGGCGCTCGCCTCGATGGTTTCCTTGATCATCTTCGCGAGATCTTCGTTATCCACCAGGATGTGCCTGACCTGAATCTGGTGCGACGCGCCTGCCATAACCCCTCCACGGGTTGTTGATTTCGATGAATACGCGCCGGCCCCGGTGCCCGGGGGCGGCCGCCGCGTTTTTGCTTGCAGTTCCGCTATAATAAGATATTTTCGATGCAATTGACAACGGCATCGATAAACGCCGATCCCGGGCTTTTAAACTATCACACGCATGAACCTGCTGTCCCCCGTCATTCTCGCCTCCCAGTCGCCCCGCCGAATCGAACTGCTAAAGCAGCTCGTGCCCGAGTTCACGGTGATGCCGAGCGCGATGGAGGAAATCGTCGACAGCGGCCAGACGCCGGAGGAAAACGCCGTTCGGCTGGCCGAGATGAAGGCGCGCTCGGTGGCCCGGACCCACCCCGGCCACCTGGTGATCGGCGCCGACACGGTGGTGGCGGAGGGCGGCGACATCATCGGCAAACCGCATAACGCCCTGGACGCAAGAAGCATCCTCAAGCGGCTCAGCGGCCGCGAGCACCGGGTGATCACAGGCGTTGCGGTGCTATGCCAGGGTCGCGCCTTCCGGGACGCCGCCGTCTCGCGCGTCGTGTTTCATCGCCTCACAGAAAAAGAAATCGCCGATTATGTCGCCACCGGCGAGCCGATGGACAAGGCCGGGGCTTACGCCATCCAGGGCGCGGGCGCCGCGCTCGTCGAGTCGCACCACGGTTCGTATTCCAATATTGTCGGCCTGCCGATAGAAACCCTCGCGAGGCTGCTCGACGAGGCGCGCGGGGCGGCTCCGGAATGACAGCCGCGCGCGGCCGAGAAAAAAAATTCTTGACATTTTTCGACAGCGCGCAAATCCAATTTTTATTTTTAATTAATTATTCCTTGAAGAGACCGCGCCTTTCCTCCTACAATCTTTCAATACGCATGTTGAAATTCTTAACGCATTGATCATAATGTCTTTCCCCCAAGGAAACGGCAAATGAAGGGCGAATCCTCCACAGTCGAAATTCGCGGCCATTGCCCGAGGTGCCAGGCGCCGCTGTTTCTGAATCATACGATGGACTGGTACGGCAACTCCGTGGTGACACTGAACTGCTGGAACGGACATTATCAATGGATCAACATCGAGAACATTCAGGAAGACCTCCCCGTGGAAACAAGAGAGGACCTGGTGGCGCACATCGGCTTCTTCAGCGTTTGATGCGCGGCCCGGCCGCTTCTTCCTCCGCCGGTTTTTTATTCCTTCTTCATCTTCTTGTCCTGACCGCCTTGCTTCATGCCGCCACCGCGCTTGCCGGGCCCACGCCGCCGCCGGGCATGGTGTACATTCCCTCGGGTTATTTTCAGATGGGCACGAGCCAGGGCGCGGAAGACGAGGGGCCCGTGCATTTCGTCAGCACCCGGGCCTACTTCATCGGCAAGCACGAGGTGTCGAACGCCGAGTACATGGAATTCGTCCAGGCCACCGGTCACGAAAAACCGGCGCTCTGGGACGACCCGAACTTCAACGCGCCGGATTTGCCCGTC
>QJWD01000309.1 GCA_003235465.1 Nitrospirota bacterium
CCTCGATCAGTTCGGGGAAACGCTGGACCATTTTGAGGACAGGGTCATCCACCGCCCGGACCAGGCCATGATCAACCGCATTCACGGGCTGAAGCGCGACCTCTTGCATTTAAGGCGCCTGGTCTGGCCGCTGCGCGACGCGGTCAACTCGCTGACGCGCGACAGGGAAGGCATCTCAGACACCACGCGCGTCTACCTGCGCGACTGCTACGATCACGTGGTCCATATCATCGAAATTCTTGAATCGCACCGCGAACGGGGTTCGGACCTCATCAACATGTACCTCTCGAGCATCAGCAACAAGATGAACGAGGTGATGAAGGTGCTGACCATCATCGCCACGGTGTTCATGCCGCTGGGCGTGGTGACCGGCATCTACGGCATGAATTTCGACACCGGAAAATCGCCGTACAACATGCCGGAACTCGGCTGGCGTTTCGGCTACCCCTTCGCCCTCGGCATGATGGTGGCCATCGCGGCGGGGTTCTTGTATTTTTTTAAGACGCGAGGCTGGCTGGGCAACAACCGCAACAACGACCCCCCCACCGGGAAATAGCGCCGTTTTATAAAACGAGATTATTTTACGCGTGGCCCGCGCGGATGCGAAAAGCGCTCTATGAACGGACCGGAAACAGGCGAACTGCTGCTCTACCTCTCCCTGCTTTTCGCCCTGACGTACGTTCTCTCCGGCGTGCTCGAGCGGGTCCGCATTCCGGGGATCCTCGCCGCGCTGCTCGTCGCCATGGCGGCGCACTACACGCCGATCGGCGCGGTTCTGTTGTCTCCCGCTTTCCAGCCGCCGTTTGCCTTCCTCGCCGAACTCGGGGTTTTGTTCCTTCTCTTTTTCATCGGCCTGCAAATCGATTTCGGGGAGATGCGCCGCTCGAGCGGCGATATCATTCAGCTCACCGTGCTCAACACCGCCGTGCCCTTCCTGCTCGGAACCGCCGTCATGGTCGGCCTCGGTTACGGCTGGCTCATCGCCTTCATCGTCGGCCTCACCTGCATGCCCACCGCCGAGGCGGTGATCGTGCCCATCCTGGATGAATTCAAGCTCCTGCACACGCGCGTCGGCCGCTTCATCGTCGGCACGGGGGTGCTGGACGATGTCATCGAAGTGTTTCTCGTCTCCTTCGTTTCGGTGTGGATCGGGCAAACGGCGGCCCGGGACGGGGGAGGCCTGGTGAAGCTCGCGGTCGGTTCGGCGGCTTTTATTCTGCTCGCGGGCCTGCTGTTCAGGGGCGGCCTCGACCTGATGAGCCGGTGGATGCCGAGGCGGCCCGCGAACCTGATGCTGCTCTCCATTCTCACCATGTTCGCCCTGGGTGGCCTGTCGGAGTACGTGGGCCTCGGCATGGTGGTGGGGGCGATCGTGGCGGGGGTGATCCTGCGGCCGCAGTTCGACAGGTTGAAAAAAGTCGGGGCCGAGGTGACCCACACCATCCAGTCCGGCAGCTACGGTTTCCTCGGGCTGGTGTTTTTCTTCTGGGTGGGGTTGAATGCCGATTTGCAGGGCATCGTCCGGGAACCCCTGCTCGCCATCGTGTTATTTTTCGCGGCCTTTTTCGGCAAGCTCCTCGGCGTGTTCATCATGGTTCCCCTTGGCCGGTTGACAAGGGAGGAAGCCTGGGCCATCGGCATCGGCGTCAACGCGCGCCTGACCACGGAAATCATCGTCGTGCAACTGCTCTACAACGCGGGGCTGATCGACGTGCACCTGTTCACGGCGCTGCTTTCGGCGTCGTCCCTTTCCACCGTCCTCATTCCCTTGCTCTTTTCATTCCTGATGCGCCGCATGGGCGACCGGCTTAAAGTGAATTCCGAGGGGCCGCCCCCGCCAGACCAGGGAGGCGGGCGGTGAAAGCGCGCCCCGTTCGCGGCTCAGGGAAGGGTTCGCACCGCACGCACTCCGCCGTTGTTGCAAATTTCAAAGCGTCTTAGGTGCACATCGCCGTTGACGAAATAAACCGTCTTGGCGCAGCATTCGGTGAGTTCGGTGGTGCCGCAGTCGCTCGACCAGTACCAGTAGGCCGCGCCGTCGGCGAATTTCTTGTCGAGCGCCAGCGGGTTGTCGGGGTTATGGTCCCAGGCCATGACGTTGGCCTGGGTGTCGTCGTAGAGGGTGGCCAGTTCCTTGACGCTGGGAATTCTCCAGTCTCCGTGGTTGCCGGTTTTGAGCCCGGCGACATACGCGAGGGATTCGGAAAAGGTCAGGCAGCGGCCGAGGTCGGCGTAGCTGTCTTTTTGCGCCCACATGAGCCTTGTATCGAGGTCGGTGAGGGTGCCGTCGCCGTTGTCCCTGAGGCGAATCTTCGACTCGCGCGATTCGATGGGCGGCGGCACATACTGGGGCGCCGCGTAGGGTTCCTCCAGCTTGCACGAGGGGTCGACGGCTGCGGCCGGGGCGGGAAGCGTAAGGGAGAGCAAAAGAAGAACGACCGGAAGCGAGCGGCAAACGCCGGTTCCTCCTGGTGGGCTCGCTGGCCGGCTGCAATCGATCATTGCCCCTCCCCTGCTCGATCTGATCGCGGGCATTATACACCGGAGCCCCCTCGCCGCGAACCCTGTTTTTGCCCCGACCATAGCGGCGGCTGCCTAATGCCGGGCCGGGCTCTGCAAAATTTTATTTCCACGCGAGCGGCATTGATATTATCATAGGCGACGGGTCTTGCTTTAAATCCGAAGAGCGCCCGCCACGCTAAATTTCTAACCCACGCTTCGATCAAGGATCATGTCGGAAAGATTCACCAACAATGGGGACGGCACCCTCACCGACACCAAATACAACAAGATGTGGACCCGCGAAGACAGTTACCAGATGCGCGGCAAATGGTGCACCTGGAAGGGGGCGCATAAATTCGTCAACTGGCTGAACGAAAATAAGTTCGCCGGCTACGAGGACTGGCGCGTGCCCACCAGCCAGGAATGCCGCAACCTGTACGACCACGAATGCAAAAACTCGGATGTGAACGGCGACATCGTCCACATCGATTACGAGTTTCCCGAGGGCTGCGGCTCCACCTACTGGTGCGTGGAGGAACAGGGCATCAACGGCATGGCCTATAACTTTTACAGCGACCGCGGCTACATGGTGAGGAAGAAAACCTCCGACGAAAGCCAGATGTCCTGCCGCGCCATCCGCTCCTCGGGCCCGGCGATTAAGACCATGGGCCGCCTGTCGGCCACCGGCCGCACCCGGCGCGAATAGCCGCCGGCGAGAGCCCGCTTCTTCGCAGCGCCCAAAACCTCCACCTGGATGCGCATGGCCTACCACCGCTCCACCTACGCAGAGATCGACCGCGAGGCCTTTCGCCACAACATCCGCATTCTCCGTTCGCGGGTCGGCGCCGATGTTAAGATCATGGCGGTGATCAAGGGCGACGCGTACGGACACGGCGCAAAGGCGCTGGCGCCGGCGGCCCTCGAAGCGGGGGCCGACAGCCTGGGCGTGGCGGTGCTGGAGGAAGCTATCGAGCTTAGGGATAGCGGCATCAACGCGCCCATCCTCATCCTCACCGGCGTCTTTCCCGACGAAATGGAAGATTTTCTCAGATACGATCTGGCCACGGTGATCGGCAGCGCCGACCTGGCGGGGGAACTGTCGCGCCAGGCGGCGCGGGCGGGCAAGAAAGCGAAGGTGCACCTCAAGGTCGACACCGGCATGGGCCGCCTCGGGCCGAGGCCCGAAGGGTTTTTGCAACTGGTCCGGCACCTTGCCGCCGACAGCCAACTCGCCATCGAAGGCGTCTCCACTCATTTTTCCAGCGCCGACGAAGGCGACGCCGATTTCACTCGCGAACAGCTCGCGCGCTTTCAGGGCGTGCTCGACGAACTGAAGGCCGCGGGCGTGACCGTGCCGCTCGCGCACGCCGCCAACTCCGCCGCCACCCTGAATTACAAAGCCAGCCACTTCGACATGGTGCGCCCCGGCATCATCCTCTACGGCGCCCTGCCCTCGCCTGACATGAAGCCCCGGGTCGATGGCTTTACGCTGGACGGCAAGGGCTTCCAGCCGGTGATGCACTGGAAGACGCGCGTCCTGCAGGTGGGCCGGCAGCCGGCGGGCTCGGCGATCAGCTACGGCCGCCGCTTCGTCACCCGGCGCGACAGCGTGATCGCCGCGCTTCCCATCGGCTACGCCGACGGCCTGCACCGCAACCTCTCGAACAAGATGAGCGTGCTAGTGCATGGCGAGCGGGCGAAACAGGTGGGAACCATCTGCATGGATCTTTCGCTGATCGACGTCACCGACATTCCCGGTGTGAAGGAAGGCGACGAGGTGGTGCTGTTCGGCAAACAGGGCGACGCGTATCTCAGCGTCGACGAGATGGCCGCCCACGGCGACACCCTCTCCTACGAGATCCTCTGCCACGTCGGCAAGCGCGTGCCGCGCGTGATCCGAAACTGACCGCGCGCCTTAAAGCGCCCCCCTCTTCGGCCCAGGCATTCCGGCTAATTTATCCGCGAAAAAGATCGGCGAAGGCGCTCACGCCCCGGCTCCGGCAGTGCCGTTCGAGGCCGTCGATGATTTTCATCGTCACCGCGGGGTCGATGAAGTTGGCCGTCCCCACCTGCACGGCGGCCGCGCCCGCGAGAAAAAATTCCAGCGCGTCGTCGGCGCATTGGATACCGCCCAGCCCCAGAAGCGGGATGTTCACCGCCCGCGCGGCGCGCGCCACCATGGCGAGCGCGATAGGCTTGATGGCGGGGCCGGAGAGGCCGCCGGTCTGGTTGGCGAGGGTGGGCCGGCCGGTTTCCAGGTTCATGGCCATGCCGACCACGGTGTTGATGAGCGAGAGGGCATCGGCGCCGGCGGCCTCGGCGGCCTGGGCGATGGGCGCGATGTCGGCAACGTTGGGGGAAAGCTTGACGATGAGAAACTGATCGGTGGCGGCGCGCACCGCCTCCACCACCTGGCGCACCGTTTCGGCGTCGGCGTTGAACTGCACGCCGCCTTTTTCCACGTTGGGGCAGGAGATGTTCATCTCCAGCGCGTCGATGCGCTCGACAGGGGCCAGCGCGGCGGCCATCTGCCGGTACTCGTCGACGGTGTCGCCGAAGAAATTGACGATGATGCGGGTGTCGTAACCATGCAGGAGCGGCAGCTTCTCGCTGAGGAACTTATCCAGGCCGATGTTTTCCAGGCCGATGGCGTTCAGCATGCCCGAGGCGGTTTCCACCATGCGCGGCACCGCGTTGCCGATTTTTGGCTTTAGCGACAGGCCCTTGGTGGCGAAGCCGCCCAGCCGGTTGAGATCGACAAAGGGCAGGTACTCGAGACCGTAGCCGAAGGTGCCCGAGGCGGCGATCACCGGATTCTTGAGCTTGAGGCGGCCCAGTTTCACCGATAAGTCCACGCTTTTTTCCTCTCCCTTGGGACGGCTTTTCCCCCGCCTTCCCGGCTAACCCGGGACGCAGCCGGAGGCCCGCGCATAACCGTCAATTTTTCAAAATATTAAGACAAAATTGTTGCTCCGGGACCATTGACAGCCGACCGCTTGGCCGATATACTTGTTGCAGCTAATAGGCTTTAAAAATCAATGAGGTGCCGATCAATCCTAACATCGAACGGCAAAACTTTCCTCTAAAATCCCCCCTGCACGCCGGTTTTTTTCGCCCCGGCGAAGGGCTCACACAGGCGCGATGGAATGACGAACCTTCAAACCGCCGGCCAGCCCGGCCAAGGCCCCATGTCCAATCAATCGGTTAACGAAGACACCAAATATATCAAGCGGATCGACGACCTGATCGAGGAAGCCGAAATCGAGGCGGAGCTGGAGGCGGAGAAAAAAATCCGCTCCAAGAACACCAAGCTGCTGACCATTTCGATCCTGAGCTGCGCGCTCCTGCTGTTTCTATACGTTCGCATGAACGGGGAGGAGAAGATTCTCGCCGAGGCCCCGGCGCCCGAAGTGCCGGTTACGGAGATCAATATCCCGCTTGCCGACGAGCCGGGCCCGATGGACCTGCCCATCGTCGAGAAAGCGGTTGAACCGCTCGAGGAGGCCGCCGCCCCCGCACCGGAAAAAACCGCCGAAACCGCCCCCGAGGCGCCGGCCGAGGAGAAAACCGCGCCCGGGCCGGTGAAGGAGGAAGCCGCCACGGCGGTGGATAAAAAGCCGCCCGAGCCGGTGAAAGCCGCCGAAGCGCCGAAACCGGCAAGGAAAGCGGAAAAAGTGACAATCAAAACCGCCAGCACGCGCGGCGCCGAAATCAAACCCAAGCCCGCTCCACGGGTTTCTTCCCGCCAGTATTTTGTGCAGACGGGGGTTTTCTCGGTCAAGGACAACGCCGAGAAACTGTCCCGCAAATTGCAGGCGGCGGGCTTCTCGCCTTCCATCTCGGTGAAGTCGCGCAAGCTCGATAGGCATGTGGTGAAAGTCGGCCATTTTGCCGACGAGGCCGCCGGCGAGTCGATGAAAAAGGAACTCGCCGCAAACGGTTTCGAAGCGGTGCTCTCGAAAGACGCCGCGGGCAATCACAGCTTTCTCGTCGGCAGCTTCAAGAGCCGGGAGGAAGCCTCGGCTCTCCAGGACCGCCTGAGCCGCAAGGGCTTTTTGTCCGCGCATGAAATGAAAACGGTGACGCTTCCCCTGTACGCGGTGGAGCTAGGCAGCTTCGCCAGCACCGAGCAGGCAAAGGAAACCCAGGCGAAACTCGGCCAGGCGGGTTTCAGCAACCATTTCATCCGCTAGCTCTACCCCCTTCCTTAGCGCGATTTTTTTCACGCCCTGCTCCCGCGGGGTGTGATAAATTACCCCTGTCTATCATTTGTTCCCCACCATCCCGACTTTAGGGAGCTTCAAGGAGCATGTCATGAAATCAATTTCACTCGCGGCATCCGCGCTGTTCACCGCCGTGATGTTTCTGTCTCCCACGGGCCTGCTCGCGGACGATGGCGCGCATGGCGGCAAGGGCGGCGACGGAGGCCACGGCCGCTACGAAGAGGGCAGCGGTTCTTCGGTGATCGACGAAGATCATCCGGGTGAAGGCCACGGCCGCTACGAGGAGGGCAGCGGTTCCTCGGTGATCGGCGAAGACCATCCGGGAGAAGGCCACGAATACGGAAAGGATGCCCATGAGGAAGATGGGTGGTTTTCCCGCCATTACAAAAAGTACCGGGAAAAGAGGAAGGAAGGCAGCTCCGGCCTCGGGCGCCCGGAAGAAAAGCCTCCGGAAGCCATGGATGAAGGCAGCGGCTCGCGCTGACCACACCGACCAGGGCGGCCGGCAAGCCCCGCCGCCTGTTGAACTTCCGCCCGCCCTTCACCCCACTCGATATGA
>QJWD01000324.1 GCA_003235465.1 Nitrospirota bacterium
CCTCACCAGCCGGGCCACCGGCGGCGGGGTGAGCGAAACGAGCGCGCGCCTGGCTTCGGTGCTGCCGGCCATCCTGCTCACCTGTTTCATGCTCTATGCCACGCGCGAAACGTTCTCGCCCCAAGGGCAGGCGATGCTTGCGCTTTCGACTCTTCTCACGCCGTTCATGGCCTACAACGCGACGCTTGCGGAAATCGAGATGCTGTTCACCCTCACCGTGGCGCTGTCGCTCTACACCTGGTTCCTGCTCGACAAGCGGGGACGGCGCGGCCTCTGGCTTTGGGGCCCGCCCGCGCTCCTCGCCGGAATCAGCTTCCTCACCAAGCGCGAGCCCGGCCTGGTGTTTTTCTACCTCGGTGTCTTCGCCTACCTGCTGGTCAAGAAGCGCTGGCGGGAGCTGTTTTCCCCCGGCCCGCTTTTCGCCCTCGGCACGAGCGCCCTGGTCGCCCTCGCGTGGCTTGCGCCGCTCGCCCTGGTCACCGGCGTCCCCTTCGTGGTCGACAGCTTTGTCGGCGAGATCACCCATCACGCGCGGCCAGGTGGCGAGACGCTCGAACACCTGGGCAAGGTGCTGGCCTACCCGTTCAAGATCGCCGGAACCGTCTTTCCCGTCACCCTGCTGCTTCTGCCGCTCGCCTGGCCCTCGGTGAGGAAGTTGCTCAGAGAGCGTTATGGCGACGACTACCTGTTTCCGCTCGTCGTGGTGCTGGTGAATTTTCCGATCTACTGGCTGACCGCCAAGGCGCATCGCTACTTCATGCCGATGTTTCCGTTCCTGTTCGTCCTCGCGGCGATGGTGTTCGAATTGCACCGCACCCGTCCCGAGGCCCTCACGGCCCGCGTCCGCTGGCTGCTCGATGGGTCGCTCGTCTTCGGGCTGGCTCTCGTTATCGGCCTAGCGGTATTCGCGAGCCCCATCCTGCCGTTCGTCATCGACATGCCCCGCCCCTGGATCGACTGGCCGCTCGCCCTCGCCGCCGGGGCGGCGCTCGCCACCACCGCCGTTCTTGCCGGCCGCGGCCCGGAGGGGAAGCGCCGGGGCCTCACCGCCTTCGCCCTCCTGCTCCTAGGCGTGCAGGTTCTGCAAATGTCGGTCATCTCGCCGCTGCAGGAGAAGAGCATCCTCCGCAAACGAAACGGCCCCGAGTACGCCGCCGAATTCCTCGCCCACCTGCCCGAGGGAACGACGCGGGTTCGCGGCTATTTCAAACTGCCGAACGATCTCATTTTCTATGCCGGGGGCATCCGCTTTCAAATCGTTAAGCCGAGGTCGGCCGAACTGAGCGAGCCTGGGCTCATTCTAGTGCGGGAAAAATTCCTGAACAGCTTTAGGGAGGAGGTGCTGCCCGCCGTGTTTCTGACAAGCACCCGCCACGGCACCGACACGCTGCACCTGTTCCGCGTTTTACCGCCGAACAGTCAGGATGCCGGCCCCGCCTTGTCGGAAGAGGCGCCGCCGTCCCTCGGCGGACGCACGCGGTAAGGCTTGCTGTTGGAGGATTCGAAGTAGGTGCGCACCAGCATTTCGCTAAGCAGCCCGGTGGTGAGAATCTGAAAGGCGATCATGACCAAAAGAACGCCGAACAGGAGCAACGGGCGCTGGCCGATGTTTTCGCCGGTGGCGAGCTTGAGCCCGGTGAGATAAACCAGGATGGCGCCGCCCAACAACCCCACCGGCAGGCCGATGGCGCCGAAGAAGTGGGCGGGCCGGTCGCGAAAGCGCATGAAGAAATAAACGAAGATCAGATCGAGGATCACCCGGTAGGTGCGCATGATCCCGTACTTCGAGGTTCCCGCCAGGCGCGGGTGATGCGCCACCACTTCCTCGGCGATGCGGTTCTGGTGGGTGCGCGACGCAAGCAGCGCCGGGATGAAGCGGTGCATCTCTCCGTAGAGCCTGATCTCCTTCAGGATGTTGGCGCGGTACGCCTTCAGGCTGCAGCCGAAATCCCTCAGCCTGACGCCGGTGATGCGGGCGATCAGCTTGTTGGCAAGCCAGGAGGGCAGCTTGCGCACCACCATCGAGTCCCGCCTGTTCTTGCGGTAGCCGGAGACCAGGTCCAGGTCGTCGTCCACCAGCCGCCGGGCCAGGCGAAGGATGTCTTTCGGATCGTTCTGCCGGTCCCCATCCAGGGTGACGATGATGTCCCCCGCCGCGCGGTCAATGCCCGCCTGCATGGCGGCGGTCTGGCCGAAATTCCGCTGCAGCTCGACCACGGCGATATTCCCGCCGCCCCAGCGCGTTTCTTCCTCCAGCCGGGCAAGCGTCTGGTCTGTGCTGCCGTCATCCACCAGGATGAGTTCCCAGCCCGAACGGTAATCCGCCAGCACCTCTGCTAGGTCCTCCATCAACCCGCGCACGTTGCCCTCCTCGTTGTGCAGCGGGATCACGATGGAAAGCAGGTGGTCGGGAATGGGCGTGGCGTTGTCTTGCGTCATGATGCGTGGGGCTCCCTGGGTTCTGTCGCCGCCTTAGGCAGCGTGGTGCCGCGCATCTTACCATTATCCCGGGGAGTTGTGAAACGATGCCTTGATACGGCCACCATCGGCTTCGGTCAGGGCCCGGGCAGGCAGATATCGGCGATGAGCGGCAAATGGTCCGACGCCTTCAGGGTGAGGGTGGTGCGCGGCACCTCGACGGCGAGAAGCGTGACTTCCCGGCTGACAAAGATGTGATCGATGCGGCCGACGGGAAGTGGCCCGGTGAAGGTGCGCTGCGGGCGGTGGTCGTTCATCGCCACCTGGACGTCGGAAAAGTGGCGGCGGATTTTCTTGCAGACTTTCGAATAGGGAAGCGAATTGAAATCGCCGCAAACCAGGGTGGGGTTCACTCTCTCCGGGCTTGCCAGCCACTCCTCGCTCATGAGCGCCTCCACCTGCAACAGGCGCTCCTTGCCGCGCAGCCCGAAGTGAGTGTTGAAGATGTCGAATTCGATGCCTTGGAAAGCGATGCGCGCCCACAGCGCGCCCCGCGTTTCGAGACTGGGCCGCCCTTCGAGCGTGGGCAAGGGCCCGGCGCGCACCAGCCGCATGGGGTAGCGGCTGAGGATGGCGTTGCCGTACTCCCCCTCCTCCAGGTACAGCGCCGGCGCAAAGTGGAATTCCATTTCCAGCTCGCGGGCGATGAATTCGGCCTGGTCGATGCCGCCGGTGCGCGAGCGGCCGGCGTCGAGCTCCTGCAGGGCCACCACGTCCGGATCATAACAACTGATGACGCGGGCGATGCGGCCGGGCGAGAGGACGCCGTCGTTGCTCATGCAGTGGTGCACGTTGTAAGTCATGACGCGCAGCAGGCGGCCGTTCTCCGTCTCCACCCGGTTCCTCGGCCGGCGGGCGACACCTCCTCGCCCCATGAACGTGAGCGCGGCTTTACGAAGATCGAGTGGCCTGAGGTGGGCCTTTCCCGCCACGCTATCGAGGGGGGCGGTTAAAGGCAAGAGTGCGAAGGCGCGCGTCTCCTCGTAGCCTGGCCCTGCGTGCGAGCCGTTTTCCTGGGAAAAGCTGAGCGAGGGCCTGTCGTAGCGCCAGCCGGAGAGGATCAGGTCGCCCGCGTCAGGAAGATGGCAGAGCCGCGCGAGATCCTCCGCCGCCTCCTCGAGAAATGGATGATCCGGCCCCAGCACCAGGCCCGCGTCGCCGGGCAGGCTGAACCGGCCGGCGGGCGTCCAAGCCCGGGCGGTGCCGCCCGTCCCCGCGGCGAGCACCAGCGGCACGCCGGCGTCCCGCACCAGCTCGAGGGCGCGGCGCGCCTGCTCATCTTCCGCAAGCGGGCTCCCGGTGTACAGGTGGCCGAGCGATCCCATGGCGGTGATGAGCGGCGCGGCGCCCTCCTCCCGCCCGGCGGCTTCCTCGCCGATCAGCCAGGTGAAAAAAGACCCGCCCAGCCATTTTGACCGATCGAACTGGATGCCGCGCCTGGCGTGAACCGGCTCGCGGCCCGCCGTGGCGCCACCGAACACCCGGGCAAGCGCCTGGCGGAGGGTTTGCCCGGTTTCGGCTTGGTAGGGAATGCATTCTTCCTGGCCGTGGTCGGAATACACCCAGATATCGTAATCGCGCCGGGTAGCGCGGCGGGCCGTGCGGTAAAGGCGGCGGATGGCATCGTCGATGCCCTTCAGCGTCCAATGGGCGAAGCGGGACGACGGGCCCCGCCGGTGCGCCTGCTCGTCGTAGCCGATGAAGTTGAGATGCACGATGGGCAGGCCGCGCAAGGTGTCGATGGTCGCGCCGATGGCCACCAGGTCGCGCAGCAGGATGCTGATGGCCACCCGCGTCGGGACGAATTTGAGTTCCTTGAACAGATCACGGCCATCGATCAGCCCGCGAAAAAAATCGACCACGGCCAGCACGATCTCCAGCGGAATGAGCAGCGCCGTCCTGACCAGGCTGAAGCCCTGAATGAGGATCACGCTCAACAGGGCAAGCGGCCGGACGGCGTCCTTGAAATGATCCCAGCCAAAAAACTCGGGGCAGAAATGGGCTTCCTCGCTGCCCGCTGAATAGATATTGGCGTAAGCCCCGCCTCCCGCCAACAGCCCCGGGTCTTTTTTCTTCAGGTCCTCCTGCACGGCGCTCACCGCCTCGCGGTCGAACATGGTAAACACCTTTCGCGAGCGGCGATGAAAGAAACTGAAGGCGGGCACCGCCCCCTTGACGCCAAAAAACAGTTCGCCCTGCACTGCGGGGGTGCTCGCGGGCTGGCCGGAATAGAGGGTGTGCAGGCGGTAGCCTTCACGCGACAAAAGCGAAGCGAGAAACGGCATGCGCCGGTTTTTGAGAGCGGCTTCGAGCTGCTTTCGCGACAGGCCGTCGATCTGAATCATCAGAAGGCCGGGGTGGGCCTGTGTCCCCCTGTAGCGGGAAAGCCCGAGCGCGCGGATCACCCATTCGCCGCGGCTGAATGCGGTGCGAATCTTTCGCGGGATGCGGCCTAGTTTTTCCAGCATAAGGTGACTCACAGGACCGCTAACGCGATCGGTTGTTACTCCCGCTCATCGGTTCGCCACCGAGGGCCGCGCCCGCCGATTCGGCGACGCCCTTGACGATATCCCACTCCGCCTTGATCAACTGGATCACGCGCTGCCAATGGTCGTCGGCCCGGTCACGGGACAGACTTATGGTTTCTATCAGTTCTCTATAGCAGTCGAGGGCCTTCTTCGCGGTGACCGGCATCGAAAATCGCCTGGCGGTATCAAGAGCGCCGCGCTTGAGCGCGCCCATGGCCAAGGGCCCGAGGCCGGCGACACCGGCGAGCGCCTCGGCGAAACCCTCCACGCTTTCAGGCATGAGCAGCCTGCCATTTACGCCGTCTTCCACCACCTCGCGCACGCCGGAGGCATCGAGGCCCACCACCGGCACCCCGGCGGCCATGGCCTCGGTGAGCACCATGCCCTGGGTTTCGCTCTTCGAGGCGAAGGCGAAAACATCTATCGCGCGGTAAGCGTCGGCCAGCTCGCCGTGGTCGAGGACGCCGGCGAAGCGCACGCGCGCGCTTTGCCCCGCCCCCGCGAACACCTCCTTCATGACCGCGAGCGACGGCCCCTCCCCCGCCACCAGCACATGCGCGCGCGGGTTTCCTTTCATAAAAACCGCTAGCGCCTCGGCCAGGAAGCGCAGGTTTTTCTCCGGCGCGAGCCGCCCCACGTGCCCGGCCACGAAGGCCTCGGGCGGTATCCCCTGCTCGGCTCGGAAGCGGCGGCCGTCGCCGGATGCGAAGCGGCCGAGGTCGACGCCGGTGGGGACCACGCTGACCGGGGCCGACACCCCGCGCTCCCTAAGCAGTTCGGCAATGCTTTCGCTGGGCGCGAAGACGCGGTCGGCGAGGTTGGCGTAATGCGAAGCGAGCTCCACCACGAACTCTTTGAGCGCAGGCGAATTCCCCGGCACATAATGGGTGTATTGTTCATACAGCGTGTGGTGTGTGAACACAAGCGGCAGGTCGCGAAAACGGGCGGTGCGGAGCGCCGTCATGCCGAGCAGGTAGGGGTGGTGGGAATGAACGATATCCGGCCGGAATTCATCCAGCGCCTCGGTGAGCAGGCCGGCCACCGGCAGCACCACTGAAAAATCGCTGCCGTTGAAGTTTTGCAGCGCCGGAATGCGAACCACCCCGGTTTCATCCTCGGGCATGCCGGGAAATTCCGGCGCCACCACCAGCACGCGGTGTCCCTGACGCCGGTATTCCTCCCTGAAGGCGGCGACGGAGCGGGCGACGCCGCCGACGTGCGGCGTGAAGGTGTTGGTGACCATGACGATGTTCATAGCGAAACTCCCAGCGGCCATTCTATTTTTTGTTCGCCGGGAGCCGTGGCGCGGGGCGGCATGCCGGGGAGCTTGATCACAACTTCGGGCGCGGCCGCATGCCAGTCGGCTTCGTAGGCGACCTGCACGCGGGACGCATCCACCCTCACCTCCACCGACACGGTGCCAAAGGCCGTGGGCGCGGGGCCAAAGATAAGCCGCGCGCCGGGGGCAAGCCAGCGTCGGGGAAGTCCGGAGCAGAGGACAAGGCCGCCCGCCTCCTCCCGCAGGAAGCAGTTCCTGACCATGAGCACCCACTCCGCCGCCGCCCACACGTGCTGGCCGTCGCCCATGCAGCCGCCCCGGGTGCGCGGGTGAATGGCTTCCGGCCACTGGCCGGTGGGCGAGGCCAGCGCGGCGACGGCGTCCATCAGCTCCACGTGGCGCGGGTCGCCTGAGCGAAGCAACACCTGGGCGACGTGCAGGGTGAGGTACGGGTTGATGCCGGAGTGGATCATGTCCTGAAAAAAGCAGCCGCCGACAAAGCAGTTGCCAAGCAGGAATTCCACCGTGCCGGTGAGGCGGGGGTAATCGGCGGCAAGCTGCATGAGCGGGTAGCCGCCGGCGAGCGAGCCGATGGCGCCCGCATCCATTCTGCGGTAGGGCGAGGCGGGCATGGCCGGCCGCCCCAGGCGCGTCGCGGAGCGTTCGAGGCTTTTCTCCAGAGCCTGGGCGAAATCCTCCGCTTCCCGCTGGAACCCGGCGCTGGCTTCGGCGTCGAAAGACTGTGCCAGGCTGGCGGCGGCGCGGAGCCCGGCGACCCCCCAGAAATCGTCCCAGTAATAGTAATCGTTGGGGCCGAGGTGCTCGGCGCTAAACCCCGCCGGCAACAGGCCCGCGTGCGCGCTCCCGGCTTCCCCCTTGACCCGCTTCCGGCCAATCCAGCGGCCGCCCAGAACGATAGCCCGCCGCCAGGCTTCCTTGGGCACACAGCCGGTGATTTCGCAAAAGCGATTGAATATCCACAGCGCTTCGCCGTT